>CAYXYX010000009.1:20796-21202 GCA_964469755.1 uncultured Candidatus Saccharibacteria bacterium
GCAAATCCTCGACAACCTTTGGATGCAACATCTCGAAAACATGGATCATTTACGTGAGGGTATTCACTGGATTAGCGTTGGTCAGCAAGACCCGCTAGTTGAATACCGCCGCCGTGGTCAATTACTATTCGATGACATGCAATTTAGCTTGCGCCACGACATCGTACGGGCAATGTTCCATGTTGAACCAATCGATGTCGAGCAACTAAACCAACCAGTCGAAACCGAATTGACCCGCGCCGCCCGTGGTTCTGTCAGTAATGCCAATCAGGTTGTGAGCGGGCAAGAAGAGTTTGAGGCCAAAGACTTTACTAAAGTGAAGTCGCAACCAAAAGCTAAACAGGCAACGACCATCAAAAAAGCCCGTAAAACAGAACGCAAGCGTAAGACTGCCGCCAAGCGGAGA
>CAYXYX010000010.1:0-7131 GCA_964469755.1 uncultured Candidatus Saccharibacteria bacterium
CACACCAATCCGAGTTAATAAAAAAAAGATGCCCAACGGCGTTAGTGACTTGGTAGAAGCTTGCGATGATACTGTGGGAGGATTTTTTGGTGCCAACAAGGATCGTGAGGATTACGCGATGTATCTGAAAAAGTGTAAAGAGCGCGAAAAGTTCCTACAGCCTAAGGTGCAAAGTATCGTCAAAGAGCTCGTTAGCGAAGCGTCAATCATTCAAGATCCGGTCCATGCCACGCAGCGCTTGCACAAAATATCCGAAAAACACATGGTGCAACAAGCCATGTTCGATAAAGCTATTGACCCACGAGTATTTGGCCCCGCAGCTCAACACATCGAACTGGGGCGCCTGTATTTTGAACAAGGCAATATTGATGCCGGCCTCGAGCAAACTAAAAAAGCAGAATCAACCGCCGTCTCATCGTCCTGTCCGGATGGAAAGTCGCGCACTCCTGGCGAATCAGATAATAGTAAGGACTCAACCGAAAAACCAAAAGACTGTGAATATGTATCAAAGCAATGCCCGGTATGCGGTGATAAGCCGGCACTTACCAGAGTTAGTAACGGTAAATACAAACATATACCTAAGGGCTGCTCAAGATAGTCTTTAAGGTAAATTTAATGTCGCAAGGCGTATAATTAGTCGCATGACTCACAAACCAAAACGGATAGGCATTTACAGCGGTACCTTCGATCCAGTGCATGCTGGTCACCTTAGTTTTGCGCTGCAGGCTATGGCTGCTGCCAAGCTGGATGCGGTTTATTTTGTGCCGGAGCGTCGCCCGCGCTACAAAGTTGGCACCGAACACTTTGGTCATCGCGTGGCCATGCTGCAGCACGCCATGAAGCCACACAAACATTTTGGCGTAATTGAGCTGGAGGACGTTTCATTTACCGTGGAACGTACGTTGCCGCGATTGCGAAAGCGCTTCCCGAATGATCAATTAGTATTCCTAATTGGCTCTGATGTTACCCAACATATGGCGCAGTGGCCGGGAATCGAGCATTTGGCTCGGACGGTCGAGTTGGTAGTTGGTGTGCGTTCATCGGAGCAAACAGATGCCGTGCCAGCAGCATTGGAACAGCTATTTAAAGCACAGGCCATTACGGTCGTTCAGAGCTTTGCAGCCACCGTGTCGTCACGCAGTGTTCGTGATGCTCTTCGTCGCCGTAGTTATACGCCAGGGCTATTGCGCAGTGTAGAGCGGTACAGCAACCACAATTGGCTGTATATATCTTTGGCGTAATTATTACAACGACCCATGTTATAGACAAGCGTAAGCAAATTGGCTACAATCATAACACTCTAGTTGGTCTATTGCGAGTTAGACCGTGTGAGACAAAAACATTTAAAACAAAATTTACAACTTAAGCAGCGCTGCAGTGGCGATCCCAAGAGAGGGGTTTGTAGTGCGCTACGTGGAAAGGTCCTAAGGGAGCAACGTGCCAATTAAAATCAAAACATTTGCCAGCGTTGAGGAAAGTGTCAAAGTGACGGTTCGCCGTCCAACTTGGCAGGAATTTATTTCTTACTAAACGTCAGCACCAATTAAAAAAGCCCCGAATGACCGGGGCTTTTTTAGTACTTATTAGTTCTTGTTTGTTTGAGAAGTGTTACCGCTAGATGTATTCGTGCTGGCTGCGCCAGTTTGCTTGCTCTTGATTGCGGCATCTAGCACTTTTTTAAAGTCAGCTACAGTGTTGCCAATCTGCGTCTTTTTGCCGTCAACAAAGTAGGTTGGAGTGCCTTCAACGCCCATTTTGTTGCCCAGTGCCGAGTCGGCGTTAATGGCGTCATTTACCGGTATGGATGCTGAGTCAGCCTTGAACTTAGTTAAATTAAGCCCAAGTTGGGTTGCGAATTGGTTAAAGTAGGTGGTTGGTGCATTACTGGCGACCCAGCCACTCTTACCGTTTGGATCGTTCTGGGTGTAGAGGAGGTCGTGCATTTGCCAGTATTTGTTTTGCTTGCCAGCGGCTTCGGCGGCACGGGCGGCTGCAAAGGCGTTAGCGTGCAGATTGGGAAGTGGAAAGTTGCTAAATTGGAAGGTGATTTGGTCGTTATATTCGGCGACAACTTGCTTAACCGTTGGGTAGTAGAGCTGGCAGTATGGACACTGAAAATCACCGAATTCTTGCAGAGTTACTCCTGTTGAGCCTTTGCCTTCAACATGTTGGGTAGCGCCTTTGGTGCCACTAGTAGTGTTTGAACCCGACTTATGACCTGTCAAAATAAATAAACCAACCAGCCCAATTACGATTACTGCGATGACAGCCCAAAATTGCTTTGACATGACTAGGGAACCCTCCTAAAAATAAACTTTCCTAAGTATAGCATTATAACTGTTGCATAATTATTGTAAGATTAAGCATATGCTTACATACGTATTCTCAATCACCCTATTACTTATAGCGCTGCTAAGCGTTGTACTTCGCAAGACCTACAATGTTGTTCCTGCTCACGAGCTAAAGCGGCAGGCCGCTGCCAAAAATGCCGTTGCCAAACGACTATGGTTGGCTGTGGCTTACGGAGCGTCTCTGCGTTTGCTGCTGTGGCTGGTATTTGCAATTACAACAGCCGGCGCTGTGGTCTTGCTGAGTAAAACAGCACCCGGTTGGCTATTATTTATTGTGGTTGCACTGCTGTTGTGGTTGGCCTTTTCGTGGCTTCCAAATACGCGAGTTAGCGGCGTGGCCCTTAAAATTACGAGCACTCTAACGCCGTTTGTTGCTTGGATGTTGCGCCATCTTGACCGGCCGCTTCGTCGCTTAGCTAAGTTGTCACATAAGCGGTACAAAGCCCAGCACAGTGGTCTGTATGAGTTAAATGACTTAATGAACTTGCTTGATTTACAGTCAACTCAGCCCGATAGCCGAATCACCACCGAAGAAATCGATTTAATGCGACACGTGTTGCGTTTTGGTGAGCATAAAGTGCGTGACGTGCTACGCCCCCGAAAACAGGTTAGAAGTGTTGCCATTACCGATGCTGTTGGCCCAGTGTTACTTGACGAACTTCACGCCAGCGGGCAGACCAGTTTTCCGGTTAAAAAGGCAGCTCGTTCCAAAGAAATCGTGGGCACGCTGCACATTGGTGACGTCGGCATTCACAGCACGGGAACTGTCCAGGACTATGTAACCCCTGGGGTTACCTATATCCACGAAAGTGACAACTTAGCCGACGCATTGCACGTGTTTTATCAGACTCGTCGTCAATTATTTATTGTGGTTGATAGTTTTGAAGCTTATGTAGGTGTGCTGACACTGGAAGATATTTTGTTCGAACTCGTTGACCGACCGGCACCGAACGATATGCTCGGTTCGCATGACGATATTGCAGTAGTTGCTGCGCGGCATCCACGGCAGCCGGTTGTTGCTACCGACGCGGAGCTTCCCGAAACCGACCAAACAGTGGTAGAATAGCACTAACTATGAGAATTTTGAGTACCGCGGTACCGCAACATGTGGGCCAAACAATTACCGTAAAAGGCTGGGTCCAATCACGCCGCGATCATGGCGGCCTCATTTTTGTGGACGTCCGCGACCACACGGGTCTGACGCAATTAGTCATGCAGCCCGAACAGGCCGAGTCTTTTGCATTGGCCGAACAGTTACGTGACGAATTTGTTATTAGCGCCACCGGCGCTGTCCGTGAACGCGAAGAACACCTTAAAAACCCTAACATTGCCAGTGGCAGCGTCGAAATCAAAGTCGACGAATTGGTTATTTTGAACCGCTCTGAACCATTACCAATTCAACCGTTTAACGAAGCCGCAACAAACGAAGAACTGCGCCTAAAATACCGCTACTTAGACCTACGGCGTCCCAAGATGCAACATATTCTGACGCAACGAGCCGCTATGTACAAGCGCATGCGCGACTACATGGAAGCCAACGAATTTACCGAAGTCACTACGCCAATTATTGCCAACTCCAGCCCCGAAGGCGCCCGCGACTTTTTGATTCCGTCACGTATGCATCCTGGCAAGTTTTACGCCCTGCCGCAGGCCCCCCAGCAATTCAAGCAGCTGTTAATGGTTGGTGGCGTGCCACGTTACTACCAGTTAGCCGCTTGTTTCCGCGACGAAGACCCTCGTGCCGATCGTTTATACGGTGAGTTCTACCAGCTCGACCTAGAAATGGCTTTTGTAGATGACGGCGAAGAAGTCCGCAGCACTATGGATCCGCTCATTAAACAGTTAGTCACCGATTTTGCTGGTAAAAAATTATTGAGCGAAGACATCCCACGCCTTCCGTTCGCCGAATCAATGGAGCGTTTTGGTTCCGACAAGCCGGACCTACGCTACGGTATGGAGTTAACTGAACTTACCGATGAACTACAGAACACCGAATTTGGCGTATTTAAAAATGCCGAGTGCGTCAAAGCAATTTGCGTTGAGCGAGGTGATTTGAGTCGATCGCAAATCGATCGGTTTACTGAAATCGCTAAATCTGAAGGAGCAGGCGGCCTAGCGTACCTAACCTTCCAGGATGGGGAAGTTAAGTCACCAATCGCAAAATTCTTAAGCGTCGAAGAACTACAGGCAATTAAGACAAAACTAGGGGCTCATGACGGCGACATTATATTCTTTGGTGCCGATTCACGGGCTGTGGTTAATAAGGTGCTCGGTCGCTTGCGAATTGAGTTTGCTAACCACTTTGAGCTTAAAGATCCGAATGTAATTGCTCTCTGTTGGATTGTTGATTTTCCATTTTACGAAACCGACGAAAAGACCGGCAAACTCGACTTTGGGCACAATCCCTTTAGCATGCCAAAAGGCGGCCTCGAAGCGCTCGATGGCGATGACAAAGCCAGCATTTTAGCTGACCAATACGACATGGTCATGAATGGCTACGAAATCTGCTCTGGCGGCGTACGCAATCATAACCCCGCAGTGCTCTACAAAGTCTTTAACGTCCTCGGCTACGATAATGACTACGTTAACAGTCGCTTTGGCGCCATGATTAACGCCTTTAAGTACGGTGCACCACCGCACGCCGGCTGTGCTTTTGGTGTTGACCGGATGCTTATGGAATTAGTTGGCGAAAGCAACGTCCGCGAAGTCGTAGCCTTCCCAAAGAACGGCTCCGGCGTTGATTTAATGATGGATAGTCCGAGTGTCATTGACGACACTCAGTTAAAAGAACTACACGTTCAAAATCTACAGGAGGATTAAATCTATGGCAGACGTTGTCCCTGAAAACGATCAACCACAACAACAAATAAACTTCAGCGTTGATCCAACTAAAACGCCCATCCTATTTATTGGTGGCTATCTTATTGGTTCCGACGAAAACTCAGTAACGCTTAATTTTGCTCAGCCCGTACTCGATGGTCAGCAGCAGAACATTGTGTCGCGCGTGGCGATGACCCGTGAGCAGGCCAAAGAGTTCCTAAAAAACCTGAACGATCACATCGAAAAATTCGAACTATAAGGCCGGCTTATTGTCGATTGAGTGCCAAATATACCAACTGGCAACTGATTCATAAGGGTCCCAATTATTGCGTTTAGCGAGTTCGGTGATCTGTTGTGGGGTCGGTATCGATTCAAAACCGTAGAGCGTTCGGATGCCGTTTTTAATACCCAAATCACCAATCGGTAGCACGTTTAGGCGGCCAACGCAGAACATTAAAAACATGTGCACTGTCCATTCGCCAATGCCTTTGACATCGGTGAGCTCAGCAATTATTTCGTCGTTCGTTTGTTTGGGAAGGTTTGCAAAGGTGATGCTACCATCAAGAATATGTTCGGCCAGGTCGTGCACATAGCGCCCTTTGGCGTAGCTAAAGCCGATAGCCCGCAGTTGCTCGCCATCAACGCTCAATAGTTGCTCCGGAGTCGGGAACTGGCCGTCAAACAGAGCCAAGAAACGTTTTTGTATGGCATCAGCGGCTTTAACGCTGAGCTGCTGAGAGACAATCGAGCTCACTAATGCCCCATAGTAGTTGGTGTGCGGTTCGATGCTCGCTATTCCAGCCCGAGCAATGACCGGCGCCAGCACTTTGTCGTTACTGCTAAGATGTTGGGCGGCTGTTTGTAGTGATGTGGGATTGGCGAGTATCATCATTCTATTCTACAAGTTCTTCGCTGCTGCCGACTAAACAGGTACAATATAAGCATGAGCAATACGGTACTGGTAACCGACAGTCTATATATTAACGAGCCACACGTCCAAGCCTTGCAACAGGCCGGCCTTACGGTTGAACGGTTAGACACTCCGAGTGCCAGCGAAGAGGAGCTAATCGCCGCCATTGCGGGCAAGGTGGGCTACATCTTGGGCGGCACCGAACTAGTAACTCCGGCAGTCATTGCAGCGGCTAACGAGCTAAAAGCTATAGTATATGCTGGCACTGATTGGCAGGACTTTATTCCTGGCTACGGGCAAGCTACGGAACGGGGTATTTTAATTGCCAACGCTCCTGGCGCCAACGCGTACTCAGTTGCCGAATACACCTTAACGCTACTTTTAATGATGTTGCGCCGACCCCTCGAATTAGGTAGTACCGGCACCTCTACATTCATAACCACCGGCAGCGTTGTGGACGCTCGAATTGGCATTATTGGCATGGGTCGGATTGGCGAATTAGTGGCTCGCATGTTGGTCGCCCTCGGCGCCAGTGATGTAGTGTATTGGAGCCGCCAAGCCAAGCCGCATTTACATGAGGAATTGGGCCTGCGTTTTATGCCACTCGAAGAAATTGCTGAAACCGCCGATGTTATTACAACCCATACTCCAAACTCAGCCGGTGAGCTGCTAACCGAAGCCTTACTCAAGACAACCAAAAAGGGCGTAGTACTCATAAACACTGGCGCAGAATCAACCTACAACAAAGACGGGCTGTATACGCTGCTCGCTAACCAAACTGCTCGGGCCGCGTTTGACTTTCCCATAGAAGAGCACCGTTACGACCAACTAACTGCCGAAACCTGGTTTTATTCCAACGCATCGACTGCGTATAATACCTTCGAGGCGGCTCAGCTTGCCAGTGACATGGCAACCCAGTCATTGCTCAATTTATTAACAACCGGTCAAGACGATTACAGGGTCAATTAAATGCTTTTTCCTCTTCATTTAGTTTTGCTTGTGTGGAACGCGTTAGCTTTGCTGCTCTATATGTCGGCCGCTTTTGCTGTA
>CAYXYX010000010.1:7141-18521 GCA_964469755.1 uncultured Candidatus Saccharibacteria bacterium
GACTGCCTCGCTGGCCACTGGCGTGCATCCTAACATCCGCACGATTTTAATTGTTATTTTAGTCGACATTTGGGCAATTCGTTTAACAAATCACATCATTGCCCGCAGCCAAAAAACGACCACTGATGATCCGCGTTACACTGAACTCACCAAAAAATGGCCCAAAACTTCTATTTGGCTCCGCGCTTACGTTTCGATCTTTTTACTGCAGGGCCTGCTGGTGCTAATTATTAGTTTGCCAACAGTGTTTGCGACCGGCGCACCTTTGCACTATGCCGGTCCGATCATGGTTATTGGCGCCTTGGTATGGCTCACCGGATTTACGGTTGAATTAATTGGTGATCGTCAGCTGCGTACGTTTATTAGCAAAAAATCTAACAAGGGCAAGGTGCTTGATTCTGGCCTGTGGAGCTACACCAGGCACCCTAACTACCTTGGCGAGATTATTCAGTGGTATGGCATTGGCATTATTGCCTGTAGTGCCGTGTATGGTTGGATTGGGCTAATTGGCCCTGTAGTGCTCAATCTGTTAATTCGCTATATTTCGGGAGTGCCGCCAATTGAAAATCGTAAAAAACAAGATCCTGCCTACGCCGCTTACATGCAACGCACTAACGCATTACTCCCTAAGTTCAGCCACACCCCAGCAAAATAGCCCAAAGTTCACAAAGACCTTGCGCCCCGCAAACGGAGCGCGTATAACAGAAGGTGAATAGTAAAACAAAAGGTTGATATGAAGATGTATATTCAATCGCGCAAGCATTTGCACGCCCTATTTTTGAACCTGTTTCACCGAAACGCCTAAACGGTCTTTTTTGATGCCCAAAAACCACACATAAGTTGTGGTATATTTAGATATATAAGAAAGTAAAACAAAGATGGCTAAAAGTAAAAAAAATGATGATACTCCCCGCACCGCTCAAGAACTCCTTGAGGCACGAGTTGATGCCATGATGGACCCAAAAGTAGAAGCGCCCCCACCTGCTCCCGCGGTTCCAGAGGTCGAGCCGGCCAGCGCGCCGATTTTGCAAACTAAGCCAAAACCCCAGCCCCAACCTGCGCCCGAGCCAACTAAGGAACCGGAACTAACATTACCGCAGAACCTCGAAGATATTGTCGTTACTACCGAGGAACCGGCCGAGATTACTGTTGACCCAGCCCAGTTAGACACGCCCCAGTCGGATGAGGCAATTGATGATATTGTCGCCCAAGAAGCTGACGAAGTGCTAGCCGCTGAAGATGCCGGCCTAGCCCAAGCTCAGTCAGAAGCCGCCAAACTGGAGCCCCAAAAACATGGCCATCCCATATTTTGGTTTATTATTTTGGTCTTGGTTATTCTGGTGATTATTGCCGGTGTTGCGTTGGTGAACCCGAATATTCGACTGCCGTTCTCGGCGTAATATTCATAATACTCATGCGACCATCTGTTTCTAAGCGACTGCGCCAACCCATACTGAGTAACGTGTAGGGCTCGTCTAGCTTAACCGTTCGGTTGATCGTAGCCAGCTGGGCGGATTGTAGCTGTTTGACGATTAGGTCACGTTCGGCATTAGTGTCTGAGTCTACCAAGTGTGTGAACTGGGCAGTGTGGCGCACATACGTGACGCCAATATCCCGCGTTGCTGCGCCAACCCATAACAGCCTGTCGTCTCGAACATGCGCTTGTCGATTTTGCCAATGGATTGAATGTACGTTTAATGTCTTACCAGGCGTATAACTTGCTGCCCAAAACCGTACATGATGACGGCAGCTAGAATCACCGCCTTCCACTGGCATTTGAAAGGCTAAATCTTGCATTCGGCCAAATAAAAACAGACTGCTCACCGGTCCACGAGGATAACTCCAGTTGTACACTGTGCTTAAGCCCATGCGCAGTGCCGTTCGAAAGGTTAGTTTGTCGGCCATGTGCCATCCTGCAGCGGTCATGGTATCTATCAATTCCTGACGCGTGCCAAGCAGGGCAATATTAAGCGGATCTGACGCAAAGCCATCACGCGTGACGCAGTAGTATGGCAAATGGTTGGCCGGAAAAAAAATTCTAACTAAGCGAATTGTTCCCGGAATCAAAACGTAGGCCCCCAAAACGTAGGTGACAATTAGGGCGAGGACTAACGGCAGCTTTTCATTAAGTTCCGGAAATATAGTAAATATAGACACATAGGCAATCACCAGTCCGGGCACAAGGACAGCAAGGCGTTTTGCTAAACGAATAAGAGAATCAAGCATACGATTAACCTTATAATACAGTAGATGGAACCAGCAACCATAGCCTTTACCGATCGGTGAGTGGTATAGTCTGTAAGCGAATATGAAAAGTACTATGCACATCGTTAACGAACAGCTCAACAATGGGAAGATTGGCGTTATTCCGACCGATACGGTTTATGGCGTGGTAGCACGAGCTCACGATCAGCAAGCCGTTGAGCGGCTGTACGCTCTAAAACACCGCGAGCATAAGCCCGGGACCATCATTGCCGCTAATATTGAGCAGCTGGCAGCGCTTGGGCTTAAGCATCGCTACCTTAAAGCCGTTGAACAATACTGGCCGGGACCGGTGAGCGTGGTGATTCCCTGTGGCCCTGAACTGACCTACTTGCATCAGGGTGTGTACGGGCTTGCGGTTCGGGTGCCAGACGATGAGCAACTCCGCAAGCTATTAGCCCAAACAGGACCCCTGTTAACGAGCAGCGCTAATCACCCCGGCGAGCCAACTTCCACGACTGTTGAGCAGGCCAGAGGTTACTTTAACGACGAGGTAGACTTTTACATGGACGGTGGGGATCTGTCGGCCAACCAACCGAGCACCATCATTCGGGTTATTGATGACGAGATCGAAGTTATCCGCCAAGGCGCTGTTACAATAGACACATGACGTTTGATGAATACCAAAAACTAGCCATTAGCACCGCTCACATCAGTTACGATGACCCGATTATGCAAAATAGCGTCTGGGTTATGGGTATTGCCGGTGAGGCTGGTGAAGTGGTCGAAAAATGGAAAAAAGCCGTTGCTTATCGCAATGGCCAATTTAATGAACAAGAATTTGAGGACTTTAAAAAAGAATTCGCCGATGTTATTTGGTATATCGCTGTTTTGGCAGAAAGCTTAGGCCTGAGCTTGGACGAAATTATGAAAACCAACGTGGCCAAACTGGCTGACCGTAAAAAGCGGGGTGTTATTAAAGGCGCCGGCGATAACCGCTAGCTAGTTAACAATCGGTTCAACGAACTCAGTGCGCAGCCATTCATCGAGGCTACCACCGCCACCACCGGTCATTCCGACCACTAAATCACCTTGGGCAAGGTGTTTTTGCACTAAACGGGCTAATTCTTCGTCCAACAAGGCGGGCTGGGCAATACTGGGGTCGCTCAGATGAGCAATGAGCTCGGAAGGCTCTAGGATGCGCTGTGAGGCGTCTTCGCGGGCTAAGTAGCTAGGTAGCCAGTATACCTGTGTAACACCGTCAAAACAGTCCGTATAGTCGTTCAGCATGAAGTGTTGGCGCCGATTGGTCAGTGGTTCGTACAAAACCACTAGTTTTTGGTTGTTTTCGGCGGCCATCTCGAGGGCAACGCTCATGGCGCCCCGGATTTTTTCGGGCGTATGTGCGTAATCGCTGTATAAGCCAGGAATAAGCTGTTCCATACGCCGATTGGCGCCAGGGAAGGCGTTCATCAGCGCCAATAAGTCCTCCACAGGACGGTCCGTAATAGTGGTGACTGCCTGAATGGCCAACCAGGCGTCGCGGCGGTTAAATAAACCCTTGAGGGTTAGCGAATCAATCGCGGTGTCGTCAGGGTTTTGGACAAGCAATTCACCGTTAACCCCGTGGTCAAGCCCCAAATAGTCGTAATCGTCCTGCCACAGCACAGTGGTCAGGCTCTGGTTAATAAAGTCGCGGAAGGCTTGTTGGTACTCGTCACGCGTCGGGAAGATTTCGTGGTGATCCCAACTGACTCCACTTATTAAGCTGATGTGTGGCTCAAAGTTAAGGAAGTTGCGGTCAAATTCGTCGGCTTCGTACACAAAATACTGGCTATCTTCGGTGTACACGCCCATATCGCCAAAGCTGATTTTGGCACCAACAGAGTAGCTAAGGGGCATATTGAGCTTTTTGAGGAGCCAAATGACCATAGCCGTGGTGGTGGTCTTGCCGTGGGTACCGGCTATGGCAATCAGCTTAAGGTCTTTATCTTGCAGAATACGGTTTAATAATTCGTCGCGTTTAGAGGTTTTTATGCCCTGTTCGTGGCAAAAACGCAGTTCTGGCGCATCGCTGGCCACGGCCGAAGAGTGTACGTACCAGTCAATGGGGTGTGTGTCGTGTGCGGCGGCAATTGCATCGTAAGACTGGTCAATGACAATGTCGCTAACACCGTGCTTTTTAAGGTATTCGATATACTGGGAGTCTTGCTGGTCAGAGCCGGATACGTCATAGCCGGCCTGCTTGGCAATGAGCGCCAATGGCCCAATAGCTGTACCGCCGATTCCGGAAAAGAAAATATGCATACCCGCATTATGAGTTACCGGGGGCGTTCACTCAAGTCGACAATCTAACGTATAATCGTAAGCATAATGAATAAACGCCACGCTCATCATGTTTGGAAGCGCTTTAGAGCAATCAAACCACGCTACTTTTTGCTAGCCGCAGGCGTGTGTAGTTTGCTCTGTGTAACAGGGTTACGTGCCAACAATGAACAGATGGCCACGCTGCGTCAGGCAGTGTACACGGCCGATAAAAATGGCGGCGATGTCCAGACTGCTTTGCATGATCTGCAAAGTTTTGTTACGGCCCACATGAACACTAGTCTAAGCGCCGGCAAGGGCGCGGTGTACCCGCCAATCCAGCTTCAATATACGTATCAGCGGCTGGTTGATCAGCAAAAAGCCCTGCAAACACCCGTCAACGACGCGCTGTACACCCAAGCTCAAGCCTACTGCCAGGCTCAGAACTCCAAGGACTTCTCGGGACGTAATCGCGTGCCTTGCATTGAACAATATGTCTCCGATCACGGCAGCAAAACTGCCATCGGCACCACGGTGTCAGACAGTTTATACAAATTCGACTTCGTAGCGCCTAAATGGTCACCTGACCTAGCGGGTTGGAGTCTGCTAGCCACAATCGTGTTGCTGGTACTTGCGCTTGTTAAGTTTATTATTGATCGTCGAATGAAGCACTTACTCAGCTAGGTATTTTTGGAGCATAACAACAGTTTCACGGCGGTTTGTTTTAGCGGGGTGTCCGTTATCATGCCGTGATGACAGCAGAAATCAAAAACACCCGGACGATTGCCGGGTGTTTTTGTTTAGCTAACTGGTGGATTAGTTAGTTGTTTTAGGAGTAGTTGAGGTACCAGTGTTGTTGTTTGTACCCTGGACGCCACTGTTGGAGTTAGGTGCAGCACTTTGGTCAGCACACTTTTGACCGTTTGGGTTGTCCTTTTGGAAGGTAGCAACTGCCTTGGCAACTTGGCCGTCAGACTGTAGGTTTTCCCAGAAGGTGACCTGATCACGGTTAATGATCATTTGATCGTATGGTGCGTGCAATTCACAACCAAGCTTCACGAGTGAAACATTTGTGTTTGCTGCAGTTGTAGTTGTTGTTGAACCAGTATTTGAAGTCTGCAAGTAGTAGATGTTCTTAAGTACAAAGAACTTGCTGTTCATGGTGTCAATGTCACCAAAGTAAACCTGACCTGTTTGTAGGAATACGGCTTGCATCTTGCTGCTATCAACGAAAGATGATTCACGCTTTGGCCCACCGACGCCAATTGCAAAGATAACGGCAACGACTAGAAGTACAACTAATAGTCCTAACAAGCCCACGCCTACTTTTACGAGCTTACCGGTCTTACCGGTCTTGCTACTGTTTTTCTTGTTATTGTTCGGCACGCTGCTTGCGCCACCAGTGTACTGAGGACCAGTGCTGGCAGGTTGCTGCGGCTGTGAACTACGGCCTGTAAAATCCATCTGTATTTTCTCCACT
The DNA here is from genome assembly GCA_964469755.1 of uncultured Candidatus Saccharibacteria bacterium. Classification (GTDB taxonomy): domain Bacteria; phylum Patescibacteriota; class Saccharimonadia; order Saccharimonadales; family UBA4665; genus JAGQNO01. Next base: position 13,128 of record CAYXYX010000010.1, read on the forward strand.
CTTACTGTTTATGGTTACCAAGACAGTGTATTACAAAGAGGTTACGTTTTGCAATGTTTTTTGTCTACGGTGTTGACAAATAAAATGCTCTAGGGGTATGTTAGGGGTACATCAATTGTAAGAGAGGGAGAGTTTCAATGGCATACACGCACACGAACTCAAAAGGTGTTACTTATCACTTGAACGCTAAGGATGTTACACTCCGCGGCGGCAAGCTACAGAAGATTTACTACTTTAGTAAGGATTCACGTCCTGAAGCTACTGAGCTTCCTGACACAATGGAAGTTAACGAAAACCCACGTAACGGTTTCTTAACCGTTAAGCGCAAAGTTTAGTACTTTCGTTTTAATAAAAAGCGGCTCCGTCAGGGGTCGTTTTTTTATGGGGTAGCCGTGTATACTAGTTTGATATGACTGAAAATATTTTAAAAGTATCTAAATTAACCAAGATTTACGACAACAAAAAGGTTGTTGATTCCATTAGTTTTGAAGTAAAAACCGGCGAAATCTTTGGTATCTTGGGACCCAACGGCGCCGGCAAAACCACCACGCTCGAGATGATCGAAACGCTGCGCGAAATCGATGGCGGCCAGGTGACTATCTGCGACCTCGACGTCGCAAGTCAGCCACAGGAAGTCAAAGGCGTCATTGGCGTGCAACCCCAATCGCCATCTTTTCAGGACAAGCAAAAACTAGGCGAAATCATCGAAATGTTTGCCGCGGCTTACGGCGAGCGTGTGAACGTTAAAGAATTCTTGGATGATGTACAGCTTGGTGATAAAGTAAACGCCTACGCCGAACAGCTGAGCGGTGGTCAACGACAGCGTTTAAGCATTGCGGCTGCCCTGGTGCACAGCCCCAAAGTCTTCTTTTTAGACGAGCCGACGACCGGTCTAGATCCCCAAGCCCGCCGCAACCTCTGGGATCTTATTAAAATGGTTCGTGACCGCGGGGTGACCGTTATTATGACCACCCACTATCTTGATGAAGCCGAACTACTCTGTGACCGTGTGGCCATTATGGACAATGGCAAAATCATTGCCCTCGACACGCCTAAAAAGCTCATCCAGGCCTTACTCAAGCGCGGTTTTAAAAAAGAACAAAAAGTTGAGCAGGGCAACTTGGAGGATGTGTTTATTGACCTGACCGGAAAGGCGCTGAGGGATTAATATGCAGCAAAAACTTCGTACGGTCGGTGTACTGACTAAACTCAGCACCAAACGCTTCTTTCGGGATAAAACGGCGCTGTTTTTTGGGATTATGTTCCCACTTATTTTCCTGTTTATATTCGGTAGCATTAGCAGTGGTAACTCCAGCGCCAGCTTTAAAGTAGCCTTAATCAATCAGTCGGATTCGGCCTTCGCTAAGCAATACGCTGCTCAGATTAAGACCAGCAAGGTCTACAAAGTTGATGCCGAAGCCACTACGATTCCAGCCGCCAAAGATAAAATGAGCAAAAGCCAAATTGACGGCATTATTGTGCTGCCAGCCGGCTTTGGAGCCGTTGATCAGGCAAAAAATTACCCCACTGGCCAAGTGCAGTTGCTTTATTCGCAGAGCAGTGCTGGCACTGGGCAGACCTTGCAAAGCATTTTGAGTGGCTCACTGGCGCCAATTAACAACAAACTTCTCGGTGCGACACCGCCGATTGTGGTTGTTGGCAAAACGATTAATGCCAAACAGCTTACGGCCTTTGACTATACCTTCGCTGGTTTGCTGGGCTTTTCAATCATTGGTATGGGCATTTTTGGCCCGATTAACGTATTCCCAGAGCTTAAAAAGCAGGGTATATTGCGTCGTTTGCACACTACACCACTACGCGTCTGGCAGTACTTTATGGCTACGATGTTTAGTCAAGCGGCGACCGGTTTGGTGTCGATTGGTGTGCAGTTTGCCGTGGCAATTACAGTTTTTCACCTTAAAGTCGACGGTAATTTTTTGGCTATCATCGCTTTTACCGTCCTGAGTATCTTCATGATTCTGGGCATCGGCCTGGCGGTTGGCGGTTGGGCTAAAAACGAGCGCCAAGCGGCGCCGTTGGGCAATATAATCGCCTTTCCGATGATCTTTTTGTCGGGCACCTTCTTTCCGCGTTTTGCCATGCCTGAATGGCTACAAACAGTATCAACATACCTGCCACTTACCCCTGTAATCGATGGTTTGCGGCAGCTGACTACCGAAGGTAAAAGTCTGATTGATATTGCGCCTCAAGTTGGGCTTATTAGCCTGTGGATGATCGTTATTTACGCCATTGCCTTCCGTGTCTTCCGCTGGGAATAAGCTTGCGAAATCGCTTATGCATAACTACACTGCTGGTATAACAACAGGAATAGTATGCAGCCCAATCAACCAGACCAACCGGGTGTGAACCCTGACCAGCCAAACCATCAAAATCCAGCAATACCGCCTGCGCCCTTGCCTGAGCAACCGCCGGCTCCGGTAGTCCAGCAACCGTTACTGGAGGTAGAGCAGCCTTTGTACCAGCCCGCGGCAACTCCCGCACCAGCTTTTCCGCCGCAGCCACAGACAGGCCCAGTTGCGCCAGGTATGCCTAATCAAATGCCTGCGCCGCCGTCCGTCGCGGCAGAGAACCCCGATCGGGGCTATGTGCTTGCGAGTCTGCTGTCTTGGTTTCTTGGAACATATGGTGTTGATAGATTTTACCTAGGGCGTGTTGGAACCGGTATTGCCAAATTATTGACCTTAGGCGGGTTCGGCATTTGGACGCTTACTGATCAGTTTCTAATAATTTTCGGCTCGTTACGTCAGGCAAATAACCCGGCTCCACTTCGTGGGTACGCTGAACACGGCAAGCTCATGAAAATTATCTTCATTGGACTTTTAATCTTGAACATTCTCCTCATTGCATTACTAGGAGCTCTGGTATTGTCGACATTTGGTGGCATTCAAGAAAAAGCTAAAGATTCAGCAGCAAAAGTAGATCTTTATACAATTGATTCGGCAGTTAATGGTTCGTATGCCGTGAATAACTACTATCCTTCCGCATCTCAGTTCAAGTCCCACTCAATTACTGCGAATAACATTGATGAGGAGTCATTTAAGGGCGTTTCGTACCAAGCTACGCCAACCGGCTGCGACAACGTAGCTACGGTTTGTACAGGCTATACGCTGAAATCACTCAAGACAGGTACCACAAAAACCAGTTCCATGAACCCGGGCACGTCTGGGGCAGGTACTAACAGTGCTCAAAGCGCCCAGCCGGCGCCTGCGTCTGCGCCGAGCAGCGCCCCGACGCAATAACAAACATGCGCACACCAATTACTTGCATTTTCATCACAATAATGATATAATCCAATTATGTCTAATAAAACAAAATTACCAGACCAAACAGCTATGCCCGATCCGGTACTGTTTGAATTGGAAGAGGTGCTAGCAGCAGAACCTGTGCCATTTAACGCAGCGGTTATCAGTGGGAATATTGCTGTTGCCGATCAAGTAGAAAACCCTCGATTACCATATATTATGGGCCCTTTAAAAGAAACTGGCACCACCGAATTACCTCATTTTGTTGATGCGCCCAAGCCACAACGAACTTCGCGTCGAGGCGGAAGATCGTACCCCGAAAAAGGCGGTGCAGATGTTGCTCGTGATATTCAAAATCAAGATCCTGATAAAGATAAGCCAGCAGCGCCGACGGGACGTGCCTATGATTCGATGCGAGCTCAAATGAGGCATGCCAAAATTATTGAAAAGGCTGCCGGCGACCCAAGTCTTGCTTTGGTGCTTTCTAAAAATGAGGAAGTACGTGCCGAGCGGGGCAAACAGTAGGCCATTGCCGTATACTAAGGCGACATGATTTTGCACGATTTGCCCCAGCCATTCTTTGTTTTGGCGCCCATGGACGATGTCACCGACACCGTATTTAGGCAGATTGTGCAGCAAACGGCGTCACCAGACCTGTTTTTTACCGAGTTTGTTAATGTTGACGGTTTGGTCAGTGTTGGCCGCCCAAAGCTACTCAAAAAGCTCAAGTTTGTGCCCTCAGAAACGCGATTGATCGCCCAATTGTGGGGTTTAAAGCCCGAAAACTTTGAAGTTATTGCCGATCAGATTGCCAGCGGTGCCATGGCCCGCGAACTGGGTCTGCCGGAGGGCTGCAACTTTGTGGGCGTCGACTTAAACATGGGCTGCCCAGCCAAAAGCGAAGTCCAAAATGGTGCCTGCAGCGCTCTTATTAAATTAGAAAATCGCGACCTGGCCGAAGCCATCATTGATGCTACTGCCAAGGGTTTGGCGGGCCGTTTGCCGCTCAGCGTCAAAACTCGACTAGGCTTTAGCGAAGTCGACATGAGCTGGTTTGAGTTTTTATTAAGCAAAAACATCGATATGTTGACCGTCCACGGGCGTACGCGAAAAGAAATGAGCAAAGTTCCAGCCCATTGGGACATGATTGGTGACGTTGCTACGTTGCGTAATAAACTGGCGCCCCAGACGTTGATTGTGGGTAATGGCGATGTGCAGAATCACCAGCAAGGTGTTGATCTGGCAGCGCAATACGGCTTGGACGGCATTATGGTAGGTCGTGGTGTGTTTCATGATCCGTTTGTGTTCAGTGCACAAAGCGATTGGGTGAACTACAGCCGCGAACAGCGAATTGCATTATTCAAAAAGCAGGTGACCATGTTTGCGCAGACATGGCCCAATAAAGAACGAAATATTCAGACATTAAATAAGTTTTGCAAGGTGTACATTAACGGATTTGATGGCGCCAAAGAACTGCGCGAAGCCCTCATGCCAGCGGGCACAGCTCAAGAATTGCTGGCAATATTGGCCAAGGCCTAAATCAGCTCAAATTTGTCATCGCTGAGCTGGCGGTGAATTTGTCGCTGTTCGTGGCGCTGTAGCATGAATTCTTGGAGTCGTGACATAGTGCTGCTTCCTCCCTTAACAATAGTAACTATGAGCTAAAGCTGTTGGGTAGTCTGTAAGAATTTGAGCGCCGCTAGAGTTGACATAAAATTAATTCGTAGTTTAATCAGGGTATGGAAAGCCAAAACCAAAACCATAATTACGACCAGGCATTTGTCCCCGAGCACTTAACAGCGCTCACGATCGACATACTTCCAATAGACGAGGTGTATTACATTGAACCTGATGACCGCGACACATTCGAAACAACGCCAGGTATTTTTGTAGCAGATGATCGTCGCCTAAAAATGTCACGCGCATACTCTATAGATATGGATGATGGAGCCTGCGAGGTGCCGCTAGGCAGGGTTGCTATCATGCGTATTGCTTTGATGGACCACGAGGCTTTAACTGTGCGCGATGCATTCATAGCTGATTTACGCTTTATAGAAAATCATCAGCTTACCGATATGGCAAGACTGATGACCGGTGCATCAAACCAAGAAGAGTTTATGTACTTGGCAGG
>CAYXYX010000011.1:0-16124 GCA_964469755.1 uncultured Candidatus Saccharibacteria bacterium
TTGGAATACAAAGCCACCAAATTAAGAACCTCGCGCAAGCGGGGTTTTTAATTTGGTCCGACCAGCGCACGCCTAACCACTGCCCAAGAGGCTAGGGTGAGAAATGCCAGTGGCATTTCGCAAGGGAGTCCACTCTTGCAAACTGGTTTGCAAAGATGTGGCGACGGGCTCGCCAGAGGCGAGTAGAGTCCCTGACCTACACCAATATGACATTTAGAAAAGCTCCTTTGATCGGGAGCTTTTTGTTAATTGATCGATCGCACGGTTTCAACCTACGTCCGGCGAAGTCGACCTCACAAGACAAAATGTGCTGTTTTATAGATTGAAATGAAAGTTTCAACCTATCGGACTATATCGGATGTTGTAGGCGCGAGGTTTTTTACCGTTTTATCCAAATATTTGATAATTTCAATTAGATCGAGCATGAGTCCACCATCAAACTGCGTCTCTTGAGATTTTGGGAGTACTACATCACGTGTATTAGGATCTAACTTTAATAACTTGGCGTGAGCCACGGCACACCGGATATTTTTATAGAAGTTATCTACTATCTTCTTCGGCTGCTTTTCCACGTTAACTAAATGTTTCACTAAATCTGCGTCACTTTTGCCATATAAGGCTTCGAGAAATCTCCATGCATTCAAGGCTCGATAGTCGTTGGGGTTCGTTTCATCTTTTGCTGCGCGGTAAAAATGATACATGGGATGAAAATTCTTTTTCTCATCGATAAAGCTGGCATCGTCAAGGAAAACTTCACCTCCTTGAAATACGTTATCGGCAGGAATGAATTCACGCCAAAAACTGCCTTCAAGAACATAGTTCTTGCCGTTGTATACACAAGTTATAGGTTTTGCTAAATAGCAGTCTCCTTGAGTTGTCGCTACTAGGGCAGTGAATATCTCTTCCGCTATGTACAGTGCTGTTTCGAGTGGCTCTAATAGTATCCTGCCTTCATCAGGTGCTTTATCTAAATGGCAGAAAACTTCAATGCCTCTCACTTCTGGGTATGTTGTTTGATTTTTGGGGTTTACGCTACCACCACTTTGACTATAAATAAAACGTGCTTGTTGTAGAGATATCTGGGGGTTGATTGATATATCTGTTATTAAATTATTGAATACAACTGAGTAATCCATGACTTAATACTAAACCACTAACTAATTGTTACTAAGCCTTAACCAGTACGGTTATACTTTCACGAACAGTGCTGCACCAAATAAAAAATTCTACATTTGCTAATATATATCCATGTCCTTCCAAGCATAGCTAGCTAGCCCCTCAGATTACCCATAATCCAGCCCAATTTTGCCTTAAGACTAGGTATATTTTAGACAAGCGTTATAATGAAACAAGTTACTACAATTACAATCAACTAAAGAGGAGACCGACATGGCCACAGGATACTGCGTTAAGTGTAAGGAAAAAGGCGTTGAATTGTCAGCAGCAGAAGTTGTTCAAACTGCAAAAGGTGGCTACATGGCCAAGGGAAAGCACGAAAAGTGTGGAACAACAGTTTGCGCAATGATGTCTAAAGACAGCGCGGAAAAAGCAGTAAAAGACGGGGCAAAAAAAGCTTACTAAGCATACACTGAATTCTAACTTTACTGTTACTAAAAAGCACCGTTAAAACGGTGCTTTTGCTTTATTAGCCGGTGATTATTTTTTGCCAAGCTACGTTGCCAAAGCCACTGTTAGCCTAATTTTGCCATGCTGGCGTTCAGTTTTTGGCGCTGCTGATCAAAATATGATTTCTCGCCATGAACAAGTTCATCAGCGAATGCCGCGACGTCTGGGCCAGTGATTTCCAGCACATGCTTATTTTCGGCTGCCGCCTGCTCTAGCATGTCAACAAGAGACTTTAGAGGGTCCATGGTCAGCAGCCCAGATGTACTAAATATGTATTTTTTTATTGCCTTATACGCCGTGGCGTACTCTGCCGGCAGCGCCTTCGCGCGTGCTTCGTTTTGCTTGTATGCTCGCTTTTCGCCAATATTACCGACGATAGTATTAATGACCTTGCTCATTTATTTCCTCCTTAATTCATTAATTTTGGATGACACGAACTTCCACTTATCCCAAAAGATTTCAAGCTCCCCATGACCTGCCTGGGTTAAGCTATAAAACTTTCGTGGTGGACCAACTTCGGATGGCTTTTTTTGTATGTCAACAAGCCCGTTCTTCTCAAGACGTACAAGAATCGTATAGACAGTCCCCTCGACAACATCAGTAAAGCCTAACTTACGTAATTGTTGGGTAATGTCATACCCGTAAGTCGGCTTACGGCTAATAACTTCGAGCACACAACCTTCAAGTACTCCCTTTAGCATTTCTGTAATATTATCCAAGATTTTCCCTTTACTATGTAGTATCACTTATTACCGCTATATAGTATCACGTAGTAGCAAACGTAGTCAACACCTATTTGTAATAACACACTAAACATGATTAAATAACATAAATGCTAGAGAAACTTGAAGACGTACACAAAATTCCCCTACCGAGGTTCGGCGTGCTATTCCTCGGCTATGGCTATTATCGAAGCCACACCGACCAACCTTGGTTTAGACGTCGAGATGTAGTTAATGCAATGCCAGATAGCCACTACGATCACCGCTTAACGCCTTCGGCGCCCCGTATATCTAGACTAATACGGGCCTACGATGCGGCAGGGTTCATTGTAAGCAAACAAACCGAGGCGGGCCATAAGGGACGACCAACGGCTTACGACCAAATGTCTGTAACGCCCCAGGGCGAAGATATACTATTAACTAGTCTGACATACTCCGTTACCAACAAGGGCGAAACACTCCAAGAGCTGCTCATCCTCCCAGAAGTAAATCAGATAGTGGTCGACGAAGGTGAGCTTGTAGCGAGAGTCTTGCATCAAATCTGCGGAGAGCAAGCGTAAGATTGCAGTAAAATAGAGGCTCCTCGGAGCCTCTATTCATGCCACGTCTAAAATGATCATTTATTTTTAGTGCTAACTTCAATTTTCTTTGGTTCCGGAAGCGGTGTGAGCGGAACACTCACTTTTAGAACGCCATCGTCAAGTTGAGCTTCAATCTTATCCGTATTAGCACGTTCCGATAGCTCTATACGTCGGTAAAAGCTGCTTGAGCTTTCACGAACCACGTACTTTTTGTCTTTATCTTCTTCCTTTTCATGACGTTCGGCGCTAATAATTAGTGCACTGCCATCAACCTGAATGTTAACGTCCTTTTGATCAAAGTTTGGCAAATGCGCCTCCACTATTAACGCACCGTCCTTTGTATAAACATCTGTTGTAGGAATGTTAATTCCCTTCAGTGATGACATAAAATCATCGCCAAAGAATTGCTTTTGGAGTGATCTAAGTTCGGCGAACGGGTCCCATCGTACTAGATTGCTCATAATAGTATCTCCTTTCGTTCCATTTAACGTGGCGGAGAGCACATATGGCTCAGCACTTTAATTATAGAAAGTTGGCACTCTAGTGTCAAGAGTGCCAACTTTGATTGCGGCAAGCCTTGTTTAGGTTTACAATCATTGCTAATAGATCAGTGGCTCATCATCCCCAACGAAAGGTATCTACCCGAATGCTCGACATAATTAAAATTGATGGCAAATTAACACTCATGTGGACTGAAGCTTTACGAGCCCTTGTGTGCATGCTGCCCATGTTTGTATACGCGGGACTGGGTAAATCAACTTTTTTGGTAACGCTCGGTCAGGGCGGCTTCTTTTTTAGTACCCTATTTTTACCCAAAAAGATTGGCGGCCGAGCCGTTATGGGTTCATTAATCCTAGCCCTCGGTTTAGGGTTCTATTTAATGGGTGGTGCAGTTGCTCCTAACCCATGGATGGCCGTGGCCTTCACCTTCATGGTTTGTCTTAACTTGAGCTTTTTAAGTGGCTGGACAATTGGTGGCCCGCTGGCACTAACACTTGTAATGATTTACACGGCTGGCCTAAACACTGGATCGCCAGAAAAGGCTTCAGCTAACTTTTTAGCCTTTACGGTTGTAATGGGCTGGTCAGCCTTAATCTCTTTGCTACCAATATGGAAGCCCGTTCCACCGCCAAAAGTGGACACCACCCAAACAAACGGCGCCCTAGCTGAGCAGGGGCTACGCATGGCTATTGCTGCAGCACTTGCTTTGGCCATATCGTACGGTGCCGGCTTTGCAAAACTAGGCTGGGCGCCAAGTGCCGTTGGTAACGTCATTCGTTACGACCCGGTGTTATCCAAAATGCGCGCTATTGCCCGACTGGTTGGCACAATCGCCGGTGCCTTATTAGCGTCAATTGCGCTGGCCTTTGTTACCAGTGTTTCCGCCTTAGTCATGATTGCTGGGATATTTGCTGTGCTAAATGGGCTATTCAAAAAGACCAAGCTTGGTATGATGCCATTCTTTTATACAGCAACGATCTTACTCCTGTACTCAGCAAATGATTTGTCGTCTGGCTCAACCAACGTTGTTCAACGTGTGATGTACAACCTTGTTGGTGTCACCGTAGCAATAATCGTGGTCGTGTACCCCTTCCCAATCCTTATGAAAAAAGTGAACCCCAAAGTCGAAATATAATCCCAGCTTAACTGGTACTGGACGTACTTGATGGCAATAACTGCCTGTCAATGTATTATTTGACTGCCAGTTTTACGCCGCTCCACTAGACTATCAATAGTTAACGGAGTTATTACGTATGGCAAATTTTGGGGAACGGATACCCTTTCCGGTCGATAAGGTAGTGTATTTAGCAGCCGGTATTGGTCAAACCGCCGTAGAATATTTTGGTCAGTCAAAATCGATTGCAAACATAGAAGAGTTGCACCGCGAAAAACTCGCCAGACAGCGTGAGGAAGAGCGTATTATAGCCTCACTGCCCTCGTCCCAAAAGGACGGGGTCCGCCAGTTCTACGAAGATCATTAGAGATTTAAGATATCGCTTGTGTTTTGAGCCGAGCGTATTACAATAGAAACACGTACTTGTAAAAGAAAGAGTGAACAAATGCCAAATCAAATCTTCGCTGTTGGCCACGGTAGTTATGATCATTTTTTTAATAACTTAACTGGCGCCGGACATGAAGCTGCCGGTGTGGCTGGCAGCACTTTAGCAGAAATTATAGCAACACGCGAACTAGATTTGCCAATTATTCTTAGTGCCGACAAGCCACGCAACCTAGACGTTGCCGATGAGCTCGCGCAGGCAATTCCCGGCGATGTCGAAATTGTAGTTAGCCATAGACTAACGCTTGTTGGTGAACGGCCGGAAGCAATCCAAAATCTCCACAGTTTAGTGGAAACCGTGCTCAAAGAAGAAGGTGTAACGTATGGTAGCGAAACGCCTGTGGTAATATCCACTGACAATGTCGTACCGATGCTTGCAGAGGACCGCTATAAAGATTTGCTGAGCGGTAATAGCTTAAACGGCACCGAAGTAGTTGAATGCACACCTGGAACTTGGGACACTTCACGTTTTAAGACAGCAGCTCATAAAATGATTGAAGCTGCAATGTCTTCACTGTCCCCGAGCAGTGTTGATCGTACTCCATTTAGAGTGTACGTATAGAGCCTCTTCACCTGACCGCTGTTTTACGGTATAATCAACACCTGTGTGGCTCTTTAGCTCAGTTGGTAGAGCATCGGATTGAAGCTCCGTGTGTCCCCAGTTCGAGTCTGGGAGGAGCCACCAAAAATAAACTCAGCCAGAGCTGAGTTTTTATTTTGTGAAGTTACCGACCGCTCAACTCTCAAGCTAAGCTTGGCATAATGTAGCTGTTCGCGACCCCTGCTGACAAGCGGGCTATGTCGTGCTATACTCATCGAGGTCAAGGGGATATAGCTCAGTTGATTAGAGCGCTGCCCTGGCAGGGCAGAGGTCCAGGGTTTGAGTCCCTGTATCTCCACCAATCTAAAAGGTCCACGCAATGTGGACCTTTTAGATTGGTGGAGATTTAACTAAATACTTCGGCCTTCCAGCCGGCGAATACGCCGCTCATGATTGCTAAATTGACTTTGATGATCATCGTTGGTGACATCCATGGCTTGAGCGATATTTGCTGACATGGAATCGATCTTTGCGGTTAGTCTTGCTTCGAGTGGTTCGAGCTCAATCTTAAGATAATTCGAAAGTGTAGTTTCAATAAAATGTTTGAGGTCATCGATCATTGCGCTGTCCATGCATAAAACTATACGCCCTCAAAACCTGCTGCGCCACTCACACATCTTAAAAGTTAATAATTATTTAATCTATAAAAACTTGCGGCGACGGAATATTAAAAAGACCACGAGTAACGGCAATAGGCCAACCGAAAGAACAATCCAAAAGCCGTAGGCGTGGTTTTGAAACGGAATCTGTTCATTGGTGCCAAACAGTGCAAAAACAACGTTTGGAATCTGCAGAGCCACCGTAGCAATGGTCAGCAATTCAATGGTTCGGTTCAAATTGTTGGCGCTAATGGCTGAATACGCCTCGCGGATATTGCTGATCGATTTTAAGTTCGACTTACTGCCCTCGATCGACTGGTCATTACTCAGCAATAAGTCTTCGACGATATCCTGATCATCTTCATGCAACGGTAAGTGTTTGCCAGCTAACATTCGACGCAACGTGGCATTCATTGGTTGCAACGATGACAAAAATTCATTCAACTCGTCTTCGATGGTTACAAAGTCAATCAACTCAATATTGGTAATACCGCGACCCCGCAAGCGCGAGCGCACTGTTTTAATTTGACGGCTGGTTTGGTTAATAAAAGAGTCATATTGATCACTCATGACCACAAGTAATTGCAGTACTAGCTTTGCTCCTTGGGTCGTCGTAAAGCCAATCCGACCCTTTATGAATGGATCCATGGCTGCCACATGGTACTTACTAATGGTCACAACATAGTCGCTACCAAATATGATTAGTACTGGTGCCGTGTCGACCTCCCCATTTGACTTGCGGTAAGCGTAACGCACAAATAAATATAACTGCTCACCTTCTCGCTCCAAACGGGGTTGCTCATCTTGGTCGAGGGCATCCTCAATGTGTCCGAGTTCGAGTTCAAAACGCTGCACCAACTGGGTGATTTCGTCTTCAGAGGGGTCTTCAAGCGAAACCCAAGTACCTGGGCGATAATCATCGAGCTTTTGCAGCTCGTCAGTACGCAAGCTTTTATAATAATTGGTAATCATGGCTGTGCCTTTCAGCCCTCATTATACTAATGATTTTACTGTTAAGCCACCTGGCTCAGGCCAATTGCTTCGCGGGCGTAAAATTGCAGCAGTGCCTAAGCTTCGAGTATTTTTAGCAGTGCTGGTTCATCAATTTGTTTTGTGCCAAATTTGGCAGCTTTGGCAAGCTTACTAGCGCCAACATTGGCGCCAACCACGAGTATGTCAGTATCCTTACCAACTGAGCTTTGAAATGTTCCGCCTAGGGCTCGGATTTTATCAGCAGCAGCGTCACGTGACATGGTTTGTAGTGAGCCGGTTATAGCAAAGCGCTGCCCGCTCAATCTTCCGCCGATTTGCGCTACTGGTTCGGGCCATACGCCTAAGTTCTTGAATTTTTCTAATAGTGTAACCGTTCCGGGCTCGCTAAAGTACTCAACAATTGATTCGGCAACAACTTCACCAATACCTTCAATATCGGCTAGCTCATCAATCGTAGCTTCACTCAATGCTTCGAGCGAACGAAAATGGTTTGCTACATCAATGGCTGTCTGTGTGCCAACGTGGCGAATGCCTAGGCCATACACAAAGCGTGCTAATGGCGGTGTTTTTTTAGCTTGAATGGCGGCTACAAGCTTTGTGGCTGATACTTCAGCAAAACGGTCCAACTCTAGTGCCTGGTCTTTGGTGAGCGCATATATATCTGCGGTGTCATTCACTAAGCCGGCACCCAGTAGGGCAATAACGTTTTTTTCGCCCAAACCTTCAATGTCTAGGGCAGCCTTGGAGGCAAAGTGCTCAATTCGTTTCCAGGCTCGCGATGGGCAAGCCTCGTTCGGACATCGCCAAGCGGCATCGGCAGCCTTCAATTTAACTAGTGTTGTATTGCATTCGGGACAATGCGCGGGCATAACAAAGCGCTTTTCGGAACCATCGCGCAGGGGTAATAATGGTTCAATAATTTCTGGAATAATATCACCGGCCTTATGCACGATAACCGTATCGCCAACTCGAATATCTTTGCGCAGTACTTCACTCTCGTTATGAAGCGTGGCCATTTGCACTGTGCTGCCGGCAATAACCACGGCTTCGAGCATTGCAACTGGCGTAGCTGAGCCAGTGCGACCAATCGAAATAAATATGTCTTTGACTTTGGTCGTTGCTTGTTCGGCAGCATACTTATAGGCTACAGCCGCCCGCGGTGCTTTACCGACAATTCCTAAGCGCTCATAGAGCCCCCGATCATTCACCTTAACCACTAAGCCATCAGTGTTAAATGCAAGATCATGACGTTTTTGATCCCACTCGTTAGCGTATGTAAGCACCTCTTCAATACCGTTAAAAACACGGGCTTGTTTGTTTGCCAAAAAACCCAAAGCTCGTAATGCCTGGTAAGAATATTCATGGGTGGGCGTCTCGCTATCGTCTTCACGGCGCAAATCGTAACCCCTAAAGTGCAGTGGCCGGCCAGCAACCAGCTTTGGGTCAAGCTGGCGAATAGTGCCCGCTGCGGTATTTCGCGGATTAGCAAACAAGGGTTTGCCTGCCTTGGCGCGGGCTTCATTTAAGGCCGCAAACTCAGCTTTATACATGACAATTTCACCACGGACTTCAGTTCGCCCAATCAGAAAGTGTTCGAAACCTTTTGATGGCCGAAGCGTAAGTGGAATTGAATCGATGGTGCGAATATTACTCGTTACATCTTCACCTACAAAACCGTCCCCCCGTGTAATGCCACGGATTAATACGCCGTCTTCATAGACCAATGCACAGGCCAAACCATCCATTTTAATGTCAGTAAAGAATGTAAGCGTATCGCTCGGAGCCAACTTCACTACACGATCACGCCATGCGCGTAATTCGTCAGCGCTAAACACATCATTCAAACTAAGCATGCGTGCCGAATGAGTAAGCTGCGTGAATCCAGCCAGTGGCCGACCGGCAACGCGTTGCGAAGGCGAATCAGGCGTAATAAGGTCGGGGTACGCTGCTTCGAGTTCACTAAGTTCGTGCTTCAAACTGTCGGCGGCAGCCTCGCTCATAGTAGACTCATCTAAAACATGATAATGGTAGCGATAATCATTTATGACTTCTCGTAGCTTGCGTATTCGTTCTGCCGCTTCCGGCTTAGACACTGGCTTACTCATTAAGAAGATCTCGATACATGACATATAGGTAAGTGATCGATGCCGTAAGCGCGGCAGTGCCAAATATTACGAATATCCACTGAGCAATGTAGGGAGCAATAATAATGATCGGCAGCATTATAATTGCCGACACAGCAAATAGCAGCAGCGGCAAAAATAACATTTTACGCAAGACTTTCCAGCGTCGCCCCCTTACTAATTTAGACGCTGAGCGAAGCGCACTGAGCGGAGTCATATCAGGCAAAGTCACAATAACTGCGGCAAAAATCGATGAAGTAACCAGCCACAAACTAAGTAAAGTAAGAGCAAGAGCAACCAATGCCCAGACAAGTTGCCCTAAACCACCTCCCGAAATCCCTGTCACCACTAACAACTGATAAATGGTCAATCCTACCAGCGACGGCACAAATTCAATCATAATGACTAATAGCACCAGCATAAAAGGAATCAGCGGGTACATCCCTTTATAAAAGGTATCCCGTGTCCTTAAGGTTGCACCACCAATAATCTGTCGCAGAGCCCATACCGTTGCTAGGCTCACAATAACCAATATAACCACTTGATACAGCTGCGCCGACTGCGTAACTCCCGTACTCGATGAACCACTAATGAGTTGCAAATACGCCGAAACGCCACCAGCAAACTTATTACTGAATTGGTCCCGAATTGCCTTGATATCAGCAACCCCACTTAAGCCTTGAACGAAGAATAAGTAAAGCAAAATATGGATTAAGGTAATAAGTCCCAACAATAGTTTGTTCTGCCAAAGCAACGCTGCGCTCCGTTTTGTGATGCTGAATGAGCTTGGAAGGGCTAGTGAATTTTTACTAGGCAGAGCACTGATCTTTTTAGCCGTGTTTTTGGCACGGGAGCTTTTAGTATTCTTACGACTAGCTGCCTTTGCGGCCATGACTAGGCTTGGCCACCCATATGCTCTAGGCGAGCAATACGGTCTTCGATTGGAGGATGGGTACTAAACAAGCCACTTAAGCCTTTACCTCGCAGTGGGTTCGCAAAAAATAAGTGGGCAGTCGCTGGGCTTTGCTTGCGTGTGCCACTTCCGGCCAGTTGGATTTTGCGCAATGCGCTAATCAATCCTTCTGGATACCGTGTCGTCAAGGCGCCGGTTGCGTCGGCCAGATATTCACGTTGCCTTGAGATGGCAAGTTGGATCATGGTCGCAATCAAAGGTGCGAGTATTGCCGCGGCAACGCCAGCAACATAAAATAGTGGATTTTTACCTTCGTCATTATCGCTAAACCAAACCATATGTAGAATAAAGTCGGCTAAAAGCGAAATAGCCGCTGTCAGTGCAAAGGCAATCATACTAACCCGAATATCATAGTTTTTTACATGACCAAGCTCGTGGGCAAAAACACCCTCCAGCTCAGTATCACTCAGAGCATCCAACAAACCACTGGTTGCGCAGACGGCCGCACTTTTAGGGTCACGACCCGTAGCAAAGGCATTCAGGGCCGGGTCATCCATAATGTATACCCTTGGCATTGGCATACCATTTGTTATGCTCAAATTCTCTACAATACGCCATAAACGAGGATTGTCGTCCATAGAGATTTCTTTGGCCCCATTCACTGCCAATGCCATACGCGAACCAGCGTAATAGGTGATTAGGGCATAAACAATAAGACCAATCAATGCGCCATAAAATATGCTCATATTTCCACCGGCAAAAGCCTGCACAAACAGATAGGCCAAACCGGCGACGATCATAATGAACAGCGCCATTATAATCACTGTTTTACGTTTGTTTGCAGCAATAGCTGAATACATAGTGAGCTACTTATCCTTGGATTTACGTAATACTAAAAACTGACGTTGACAGGCTCTGCGGCAGCAGCTGTTTGGGCCTCGTCAAGCTCGAAGAATTCTTTGTCTTTAGTAAAGCCGAACATGCCGGCTAAAAGATTAACTGGGAACACTGTTCGCTTAGTGTTGAAATCCCGTACTACACCATTGTAAAAGCGGCGAGATGCTTGAATTTTGTCTTCCGTATCAACAAGTTCAGCCTGCAAATCTTGAAAGTTTTGGCTTGCCTTTAGGTCTGGGTAGGCTTCGGCAACGGCAAACAGGCTCTTAAGCGTGCTTTGGAGGACATTGTCGGCTTTGGCTGTTTCTTCGACGGTGTTTGCACCGAGCGCTTGAGTACGAGCTGCTGTTACGCTTTCAAATACACCTTTTTCGTGCGTAGCATAACCCTTAACCGTGTTGACCAGGTTAGGAATCAAATCATAACGCCGCTTAAGCTGTACCGTAATATCGCTCCAAGCTTCTTGAGCTCGAACATTTAAGGTGACCAGCGAGTTATACATCACTCCAAGAACAATAAGTAATACGGCGACAATACCAAGAATTATTAATAGGGTCATAGTTTCTCCTTAATCTATATGCTTAAGTATACTACATTGTTGCTGTTTATAACCTGAGGATGGGTCATTATATTATCAACACTATTTCAGATATATATAAGCGTTTTCGTGTATGATTAATGCAATGAAACCCCGGCTTGCCCCATCAGTTAAACGGCGTCTTTCGGCGAAGTACTATGCCCTGTCTTTATTGTTATTAACGGTAGCAGTTACCTACACAGCGATTGCAATCACCCGACCTTTTGCCCAACTCCAACCGAGTGTAAGCTCCAGCACGCTGAGTATAACTACCCCGCCCAGCCAGCTGCCATGGCCGGCTTATGGTCAAGGTGCCTTTGGTCTGAGTGATGGTAAGGTCATTGCCACCCATGGCGAACAAGCGCCGGTAGCCATTGCCAGTGCCGCCAAAGTTATAACAGCCCTGGTCGTACTTGAACGACGCCCAGTCACTGCGGGCACCAATGGACCTACTATCACCCTGAACAGCAATGACGTGGCATTGTACAACCAATATGTTGCAAAACAAGGTTCCGTAATGCCCGTTGCGAGCGGACAAAAGCTCACCGAACGGCAGATGCTCGAAGCGATGCTGCTTCCATCTGCCAATAATATTGCCGATTCATTAGCGATCTGGTCATACGGCTCATTAAACGCTTATCTGGCGGCGGCAAAGGCATACTTAGCAAAACAGGGGTTAACGAATACGCAAGTCGGCACAGATGCCAGTGGCTATTCGCCCGACAGTACCAGCACCGCTACCGATTTAGTAAAATTAGGCAGCCTGGCCATGCAAAACAGCACCGTTGCTGGTGTCGTGGCCGAAAAAACGGCTTCAATCAACGGCGTGGGGACTGTGCGGAATGTGAATACACTGCTCGGCAGCGGAAACATTGTGGGCGTCAAAACCGGCAATAATGATCAAAACGGTGGCGTTTTTATTGGCGCCTCAACAACAACCGTTAATGGAAAGCCTACAACCGTAGTTACAGCTTTGTCCGGAGCGCCGAGCTTAACTCGCGCACTCAGTGATTCAGCCATACTACTTGCTGCTGCCAAAACGACCTTTGCTCAGACTAATGTCGTCACTGCGGGCACTGTGCTTGGCACTTACCACGGTGCGACTGGTGATGTTGTTCAAGCTGTAGCAGCCCAAAATTTAAGCATCACTGTACTTCGAGGATCGACAGTTAAGGCCAACATAGTACTACAACCAATCAGTTACAACACTAAGGCCGGTGCGACGGTTGGAAAAGTCAGTGTTGCCAAAACGAGCTTTGCTGCGTCTCAGAGTGTACCAATCGTTTTAAAACAGGCGCCAGCTAAACCAACGCTGAGTTACCGTCTGTTGAACCCATAAAAAAAGACCGTCTATAACGGTCAAATGATCCACGTGGTGCGCGCGAGAGGACTTGAACCTCCACGATCTTGCGAACACTAGCACCTCAAGCTAGCCTGTCTACCAATTCCAGCACGCGCGCATAACACCAATGGTACGGTAGTAATTCTATCATTTAATTGTCGGTTGTCGAAGTTCTTTTTGTGATCTAAATATACCCTGCGCCCAACCAGTCACTTTTAGGAATAGTATCGTATCCATCACATATACATCAAAAACACCGAAGGGCAGCGTATCTCGGCCTTTATATGTACTCCCTTTATTCGGCTTACGGTATGTTTTAAAGAATTGATCCATTGGTATTTGACTAACATCAGACCAGTATTCTTCTGCAAGCTCGTGATCTAGATGGGGATGAATATGAATGTAGCCCCTAAGTTTCGACTCATCGACTTTGCAAACTAAGCGCAAGAAATTCATCATAATTGAAATCATCTCGGGATCCCCGTTTGAGAAGCGAAACATTCGCTGCGTCTTACCGCCTTCAGCCCAATAGAGCATTACTCCCATAAGCCATAATTCGCGCATATTAACGCTAGCAACCTCACTGCATGCCAAATCAATAACCTTTTGACGCTTGGCGGATTCATTTAAAATTCTTGACCGCCTGCGTCTCTCAATAGCATGTGTGCTATATGCACTTTTATGAAGCTCTTGTTTTTGGACTTCGCTTAGTGCAACATCCCGTACCCAGACACTCACTGAACTTTTAGCCACACCAAGCTTAGTCGCAATATAATTTATGGCGTATCCTTGTTCGCGCAATAAAATGGCTTGCTTGCGCTGTTCTGCTTTCATGTTAACATTATACAATGTAGTTACACATTCTCGGGTTCGAAAAACTACAAGGCTAAGGTAACGCTTGTAAATACGGCCACTATTCGATACTATAAGGCTCGGTATCTTAAGGGTGATTAGCTCAGCTGGCTAGAGCATCTGTTTTACACACAGAGGGTCGGGGGTTCGAGTCCCTCATCACCCACCAACTAAAAAGACCAGTTGCAAGACTGGTCTTTTTAGTTGGTGCCCTTGGAAGCACACGGTAAGGTAATTCTAAACAGAATCGCTAAATCCTGAATGCTCAGTTCTAACAGTTCCACTATTGTGGTCATCGAGTATCCTGTGGCTTTTGTTTAGAAGCCCGTGAACCAGTTATTCAAATCTAATTCGCTAATTCACTCCACTGATAATCGACGTTTTTGGCGATGTCACCGTGATTAATCACCGTTATCTCTTTTGCAAGCGGGGATATCCTAATAGTAACGCCGTTTACATAATCAATTGATACAGATGTAGCGCCTATTCCTTCTGGAATTCTGGGGTAAGTTTCAGAAATATAAGTATACAATTTTCTAAGCTCTGGTTTTTTTTCGGCCACGAACTGATTAATACTATCACTGCCTATATTCGAGGTATGAACAGATCCGTACGTTACATTTAGGGATTGGACTAGTTGCTCCACATCTCTTTGCGAAGGAACATGACCAATCCGTGTATCAATCGACTCAAAATTATTACTACCTTTTCTATGATAACCATTGTAATCACTCAGGCTAAAACTAACTGAACTTATAGTATTATTCACTGTCTTAAGCCCACTGGTAATGTTATTTTTGTATTTTTCTTGGAGTACAGTCCATAAATCATCGGTCCTACTCATAAAATCAACCGCAAAGTCCGATTCAATTACTGGGCTTATTATGTGCATTTTTATATCAAAATACTTCTGTGACCCTGAAACATCGCCGATAACATACTTTCCTTTTTCCATACTCAATACTTGGAACGAAGCAGTATCCCCATATTTCCGCTTTAAAGTTGAAACAACTTCTCGAGTGACTAACTCTTTTTGAGTTGTAGATATAGTTTCTGGGTAATCCTTGTCTTGTCTGGAATAAAGAGATTGAATTCCGGATACATGTTGTTTTGGCTGATTAACAGCTATAATTTTTACACTAATAATAGTGGCTAATGTGACTAAGGTAACCGAAGCAACTATAACTGCTTTTTTGTGATATTTCTTTGTTGGTGGTAAATTGTTTGAAACAAGCTGTTGCTCTGACTTTAATAGTGTTTGTTCGTTACCTAGACTAGGATCTAGATTCTGCTCTGACAATTGTTCGCTTTCATTTTTATTATCCATACGAATACCGCTAATACTACCATGGAAATTATATATATTAAAAGACCAGTTTTACACGTGGTATTGTTAGTGACGCTAAAAGTTAGTTAGCATCCCGCTTCAAAAACAACCCATATGCCAGTGCACCAAACACCAGTACATAGCCGCAAACCACTGCCAAACTAAACGTAAAACTAATCTTGCTGGTAATCTCGGTCAAATTGCCAAGTGCGGTGTACGGTAAGTATTTCACATTATCTTTTAGCAGTAGTGTTATCAATTGTTCAATGGTTGTTGGAATAATCAGCACGGCTGCAATGGCAACGATCAAACTTCGCGCAAGCATGGCAATTATGAATGCAAACGCAACATCACCCAAAATGGTCGCCGCCGCGTGCCAAGCAATTGTTCCGTAGGCAACTTGCTGCGCTATTGGCGTTATATGATGCAGGTGAAGCCCAAGGTAAAACAGCGCACCATTTGCCAACATTGCCAGTGCTGCAACTAAGCAGGCAAAAATTACCGCAGCCAACAATTTGGCAAAAAAGACTTTACTACGATGATTAACAGAGGTAAGACTGTATAAAATCCCATTGTAACGATACTCATGCCCCACGAGCAAAACAACCACAAATGACAAGAACACCCCTGTTACCGCGATTGCCGTTAACAGACTGCTCGTTAAAGCCAACGGACTGGTTGTGGCGTGCAAAACATCCTTGTACCCATGTATCCAAAAACCAATCAATGCAACTGGCAAAGCAGCAATTGCCGCACAAAGAAAATAGGTTGACCGTACGGTAAGCAACTTGCGAAACTCGGCCTTAATCGTGGGCATCATACAACGCCTTCCTTTTTGGTAGCGTACTCTTCGCTGCCAGCGGTTATTTCTAGGAAAGCTTCTTCGAGTGAGGCGGTACGATGGGTGAGCTC
>CAYXYX010000012.1:0-15828 GCA_964469755.1 uncultured Candidatus Saccharibacteria bacterium
ACTTCCGTACCGAAGGTGCTTTCGATGTTCGCGGTATTATGCGTGCAGCCAGCCACGACATTCTCGGTGGTGGCGGTTCACTGCAGGGTGGCTCTACCATCACCCAGCAGCTAGTTAAATTGAATGAAAACTGGACCAGTGACCGCACTATCTCACGCAAAGTTAAGGAATTGATCCTAGCCGTCGAAATGGAACGCGAATACTCCAAGGATGAAATCTTAACCGGCTACTTGAATATGGCGCCATACGGCGGCATTGAATACGGTGCTGAAGCAGCGGCTCGTGATTACTTCCAAACTGATGCTAAGAATCTAACCTTAGCCCAAGCAGCACTTCTCGCAGCAATACCCCAGTCGCCAAGTCGTTTATCTCCCTACAGCAGTCCTCGCTTTAACAGCGCAGCCTCAGGTAAATTTAACGAGTCCGATTTAATTGGTCGCCAGCACTATATCCTGACTTTAATGGCCCAACAAGGCTACATAACGCAGGCCCAAGCAGACGAAGCCAAGAAGATTGATGTTCTGGCACAAGTTAAGCCGTTAACCTCGAAATACAGCGACATCAAGGCGCCGTATTTTGTACTGGCAGCTAAACAAGAATTGCAAGATAAGCGTGGCGCTGAAGCCGTTGCCCGAGGTGGCTGGAAAGTTACCACTACACTAAACCTAGACATGCAAAATACTGCCGAAAGCTTGGTCGCTAAAAACCTAGCCAACGTCAAAAAGTATGGGGGCGACACCGAAGCCGTAGTGGCAGAAGAAGTTAAAACTGGTCAGATGATGGCCCTTGTAGGCGGTACAGACTTTAGAGACGCCGATCACGGTCAACTTAATTATGCACAGTTGAACATATCTCCGGGCTCCAGCTTCAAACCATATGACTACGCCACATTCATAGAAAACCATACCGACGCCGGTGCAGGATCAGTTCTGTACGACTCGCAAGGCCCCCTACCCGGCTATAAATGTACCAATACGAACCGTCCAAAAGATGATGAGAACGCTAATTGTCTTTGGGACTACGACTTCCGCTACCCCGGTGCGTTGACTCTTCGCTACGGTCTAGCTGGATCGCGTAACGTTCCAGCCGTAAAGGCCATGTTAAGTTCTGTTCCAAACGATAAAAGCCAAGATCGCACCAAGTCGATTAACAAAGTAATCAGCACCGCTAACGCAATGATGGGCGACGATAACGCCTACAAGTGTTATGTAACCGGTTCGAACGTTCAAACTGCCACCAAGAGCGATCAAAAACAATGTTTCGGTTCAGCTGCAATTGGTGACGGTTCGTACCTACACCTCGATGAGCATGTCAATGGACTTTCAACCTTTGCACGTATGGGCGCCCAGATCCCTCAAACTTACATTTTGCAGATCAACGATTCTTCCAACAAAGCGATCTATAAGTGGACTCAGCCTAAGCCTAAGCAAGTACTTCGTCAGGATACCGCATTCATTATTAACGATATGCTCAGTGACCCGAAGGCAAGTTACTTAAACCCAACCTACAAAATGCACGATTGGAACGGCTGGAAGTCGGCCATTAAGACCGGAACCACCAACGATAACTACGATGGTTTAATGGCCTCATGGAACACCCAGTACGCTATTGCCAGCTGGGTTGGATTCCACACTCGTAACAAGGCAATGACGGGGGGACACATGGAGTACATGACAGCCCCACTCACCCAAGGACTAATGAAGGACTCTTTATCCAAGATTACGACTAAACCTGTTAATTGGGATAAGCCGGCGGGCGTTAAAACCCAGGATGCTTACGTGGTGCGCACCCACGTTGGTGTTGCCTCAGTCGAGCCAAGCCCAACCCAAGATCTTTACCCTTCATGGTATGTCGGTAAGACCGGCACTAACACGAAGGCTACCATAGACAAGGTTTCCGGCGGCATTGCTACAAGCTGTACACCCGACGCTGCCAAGCAAGTTGTTGGCGGTGCCAATGACAACAGCTTCTCGGCAGATGAATTTTACCCAGTTGGCAAAACAACAACCAGCCGTACAACCACCACAGCATCTGCTGTAACGGACAGCGTACATAATTGTGATGATACTAAGCCACAAATTACCCTTACCGCGACTGACCCTTGTTCCAATACCGACAATGGCGGCCAAGGCTGCGCCATAACGGTGACATCAACCGCTGGCACACATCCGTTAACTGGTGGTAGTTATGGGGGCAGTGTTTCGGTAAGTGTTAACGGCAGTGTCATTGACACCCAGACTTTGAACGACGGTGGCAGTAGCACTAATTACTTCCATTACGTACCCACTGCAAACGGCAGCTTAGCCATATCTGCCACAGTAACTGACAGCGTACTCTACACGACTACGGAGAGTACGAATGTAACTGGCGCAAGCGGACCACAAGCCCGTGCCGGCACAACTAACGCTAATTTAACGAGCTACCAAAAGACTAAGCCGTCAACTACCACTAGCGGTGGCACGGGCAACAAAGCAAAAGCAAAAGCTAGGGCAGCAAAAATCGCCGCCCGTCGTACGAACTAGTCTATTTTTCTAAGAATTGATTGAGAGCATCGCGCACATCTGCTACACCGTGCAAAAAGGGATCCAGTTTTTTAGCTGAATGCTGACGATCAATCGGACCGATAGCTGCTTCAAAGCCTAGCTTTTTAGCTTCGGCAATTCGCTTTTCGATATGTGGCACGTGTCTCACCTCACCCGACAGACCAACTTCACCAAACACTACGGCATTAGCTTTAAGCTGGAATCCCGCGGCAGCAGAACCAATCGCCAAACAAACTGCCAAGTCAGCAGCAGGCTCCTGCAAGCGTATGCCGCCCACAATGTTGATATATATGTCGTATTCAGCCAAATTAAGCTTTGTGCGACGTTCCAGCATAGCAACCAGTAAGTTTAGTCGGTTCAGGTCCATGCCACTTGCAGCGCGCTTAGGATAGCCGTAGCTTGTCTTATTCACTAATGCTTGCACCTCTACCAGAATCGGACGAGTGCCTTCTAGCGTAGCAAGTACAATTGAACCGTCGGTTACCTGCCGCTCAGCTAGCAAGGCAGCCGATGGGTTAGCCACTGGTTGCATACCTTCGTTAACCATTTCGAATATGCCGGCTTCACTCGTAGAGCCAAACCGGTTCTTAACGGCTCGTAAAATCTTAAAACCGCCATAGCGGTCACCTTCCAGCTGCAGTACCACGTCAACCACATGCTCTAACACTTTCGGTCCAGCAATGGAGCCCTCTTTGGTGACGTGTCCAACAATAACCAACGCAGTGTTGGCTTGCTTGGCCGCTGTCGTTAATAATTGAGTGCTGTTCGTAATCTGCGACACACTGCCAGCTGCCGATGCAATAACGCTACAGTTTAACGTTTGAATCGAGTCTACCACCACTACCTGATACTCACCCGCTGCAATTGTGGCAGCAATATCATCTGCCGAAGTGCTTGTGGCCAACTGTAAACCCTTACCAGCCGCCTTGAGCCGTTTAGCCCTACTGGCAACCTGATGCGCCGATTCCTCGCCACTCACATATAAAACCTTAACCGAACCAGCCATAGCGTGAGCAAATTGTAATAATAACGTACTCTTGCCAATTCCGGGCTGTCCAGCTAGTAACGTTACGCTGCCCGGCACTAAACCGCCACCAAGCACGGTGTCAACTTCGCCTATACCGCTAAGTAGTCGCTTTTCGGTATGCTTAGAAATTGTGGCTACGTCTTGAGATTGCAGTTTGTGCCCACCACTTGCAACAGCCGCAAGCGCCGATGTTTCCAGTTCCTCCTGTAGGGTGTTCCATTCGCCACAATGTGGGCAACGGCCGCTCCAGCTTGCACTTGGCTCGCCACAACTACTACATACATATCGAACCGCTGATTTCTTGGCCATCGAACCCTTCTTTCTTCCCCTTTAACTCCAGTGTAGCATTTTACTACTTCGTCGTCGTCGAAGAACTTATGGCCTGCATCAGTTGTTGTTCTTCAACAGTAATGGCATTACGGGTAACTACCAATTGGTTATATTGCGAAATCTGTCGCTGCAAACGAGTAACGTTGGCGTTGTAGGCTCTAACCGATGCATTGAACTGGTCGACTAACGAGTTATAGCCACTACCGTTTCCGTTGGCTCTGTCGCGATCAAGCACGGAACGTTGTGCCTGCAGGTCAGCTTGTTGCTGTTTGGCCGTTTCTTCAAGCTGATCGATACTCAGCTTCATATTAGCAAGCTGAGCATCATATGCTTTAACCTGTTGCTGGCGCCCAGTAAACGCTTTGTCGTATGCAGCATAATACCCTACGACCTTGCCACGATCAGCAAAATATTGACTGTAATATTCCTGCAACCCAGCGGGTAGGTCTTTAATCTGAGTTCCAAAAATTGAATGCATTTCATTAACTAACGCATCCGGCTCGGACTTTTTGTATGACTCGATGGTGGTCTTGATAGATTCGTCTGTTAAGTGATTGTGGTAATAATCAATTAACAAAGCATCGACTTTGGATTTATCGCTCTTACTCATACGATCGTAGGCGGCATGAAGCATTTCGTGAGCTGCCGTGACCTGCTCTATGCCCGCTAGCTCACTATTTGAAACGCTGAGCAAATATATGCCGCCCTGATTACCTTTGTAGCAGCCCAGAACCACCGTCTGCTCTGTACCGGTTGGACAGTATTTAGCAAACGTGCCTTTTTGCTGCTGATCGGGGTGATTCACATAGAACATGTGCTGAGCGTAATCTGTCATAGTGTCATCACCGGCAAGCTGTGCCACTGCAGGCGTAGGTGTGTAATTACGTAACACCCACCAGTCGTGAATTGCGTCATGTTTGAGGAATACACCGGCAAGAATTAACAGTACAAATACAAGAATAACGCTAGAAATACGGTTGCGACGAGCCGAAACGGGACGTATCATGCAGTTATAGTAACATTGCTATTCGCTGGCTGTCGCATAGGACAGCTCACCGCTCTTGGTAACCACTTGCACAATGTCACCTTTTGTAAATTTGTCATCGAGCAGATCCAGCGCCACATGGTCTTCAATGGTGTCTTGAATTAAGCGGCGCAGCGGACGGACGCCGTTATGGGCATCGTACCCATGCTCTAGCAAGTATTGCTTAGCAGCCGTTGTTAACTGAATGCCTATACCCTTTCGCTGCAGGCGCGATTTGAGTTCATCTACCTGTAAATCAATAATTTTAAAGATGTCCTTTTTGGTAAGCGCTCGGAAGACAATAGTCTTATCGATGCGGTTGAGTAGCTCTGGTCGCAATAACTTTTTAAGTTCATCGCGAACGCGCGTCTCATTAACCTGATGCAGTTCATCAAGCTCCTTAAGTTCGCTCCCACGACTGGCCGTGAAACCGAAACTAGCTTCCTTTTGCAACTTATCGGCACCAATGTTACTAGTCATGATGATGATTGTATTAGTAAAGTCAATGCGGCGACCTTTAGCGTCGGTCAGGTGGCCGTCTTCGAGTATTTGCAGCATCATATTGAAGACATCGGGATGGGCTTTTTCGATTTCGTCGAACAGCACCAGACTATAAGGCTGACGCCGGATCTTGTCTGTTAATTGTCCACCTTCATCATAACCAACATAGCCAGCAGGTGCACCGACCAAACGTGATACATTGTGGTGCTCACCAAACTCGGACATATCAATCTTAACCATGTTACTTTCGGACCCAAAGAATTCGCGCGCCAACACTCGGGCAAGTTCGGTTTTACCGACACCGGTTGGCCCCAGAAATACGAACGAACCGATTGGGCGCTTTTCGCTGGCAATGCCACTACGGTTACGTCGTACAGCTTTTGCAACTGCTTCAACAGCTTCATGCTGACCAATGACGTATTTACTCAGGGTTTTTTCGAGCGTTAACAAATACTTAGCTTCGGAACGGATGACTTTTTTAACCGGCACGCCGGTAATGCGAGCCACAACATCGGCTAGATCTTCGCTCGTCACCACAATCCGTTTTTGCTGCTTGCCGGATTCGTATAATGCGGTCAGTTCATCGTTAATTTGCGAAGCACGAGTTTTGTGCTGCGCTGCCTGCTCATAGTTTTCTGCATCGACAGCATCCTCAATTCGAGTGTTAACGAGCTTGAGTTCCTTCTGCAGTTTACGGACTTCAGGGCTGGTTTTGCCCTTATCAACCCGTAGATGTGCGGCGGTTTCGTCGATTAGATCAATCGCCTTGTCTGGCATGTACCGATCTTGAATGTAACGCTTAGCAAGGTTAACGGTATCTTCCAGCACTTCGTCACTGATTTTTACGCCGTGGAAGGCTTCATAATGCTTTCGTAGGCCTTTTAGAATCGCGAGCGTTTCGGCTGGATTGGTTTCGGGCACTTGAATTGGCTGGAACCGGCGTTCTAGTGCGGCATCTTTTTCGATATGCTTGGTGTACTCATTCGTAGTCGTGGCGCCGATCAATTGAATGCGGCCACGAGCCAAGGCAGGCTTTAGAATATTGCCTGCATCCATGGCACCTTCGGCGGCCCCAGCTCCGACTATAAGGTGTAACTCATCAATAAATATAATCGTTTTTTTGTCTTTTTCGAGTTCCGACATAACCTTTTTAAGTCGTTCTTCGAATTCACCACGGTATTTTGTACCGGCAATCATACCTGCTAAGTCAAGCATTACGATGCGCTTGTCGAGTAGTGTGTCAGGTACGTCTTCAGTCACAATGCGCTGGGCTAGCCCTTCAACAATGGCCGTTTTACCGACGCCTGGTTCGCCAATCAATACGGGATTATTCTTAGTTCGGCGGTTCAAAATGGTAATCACACGTCGTATTTGGTTTTCGCGGCCCACAACGGGATCAAGCTTACCGTCACGTGCCTGCAGAGTAAGGTCGGTGCCATAAAAATCGAGTGCCGTCTTTTTAGCTTTTTTGCCACGACGTCGGCCTGAGACATCGGTATCGCCCTCTTCGTACTGTTGTCGGTTCAAAAATTGTTCAAGCTCGGTATTCATGGCTTCGATATCAATACTCATATCACGTAGCAAGATGGTAGCGCGAGCATTCTTCTGGCTCAAAATACTATATAAAATATGCTCCGTGCCACAAAATTCCTGGCCATAGTCCTGGGCGATGTCGTAGGCCATTTTGAGCGTTAATTTGGCCGTTTCACTTAAGCCTTTGGCGCCCATGCTAATCACCAACGTTTTAGGAGTTAGGTTCAGTGCCGTGCGAGCACGATCAAGTGTTACACCGGCACCTTCTAATAATTTGGCGCCCATAGAAGAATCCTGAGCTAACACACCAAGTAAGAGGTGCTCAGTGCCAACATAGGCACTGCCAAAGCTGCGTGCAATAGCATCAGCGTGCTTCAGACTATTGAGCGCGTTGTTAGTCAGATGATTCAAAAATTCTTGGAAGTCGGGTGAGTTCGGCATCATAATTGTTTATACCACCTTTCTGTGTGAGAAAGCTGTGAGATTTCTCCTGTTAGCGTGAAACAAAGTCACTACAATTATCCTAACTCAATTAGCACTCTCAGGTCAAGAGTGCTAATTTGTCACTTGCATGATTTATTCGCCGAGTTCTTCGATAGCCTCTAGTAGGCTGCTTTCGAGCTCACTCTTTTTCTTTAGCTTAGGGGCGTGCGGCTTCTGTGATTGCACAACCGGCTTGGCAGAAGGCTGTTGCACAGCAGGTGCTGGAGCTGCTTCGGCAGGAATCGCTTCGGGAGTTTCTGGCTGTACGGCTGGAGCTGGTGCGCTCAGCTTGTCAGCTTCGATATCAAGTTCGTAGTCAGTCAGCTTACTGGCCAAACGGACGTTTTGCCCACCCTTACCAATGGCAATACTCAACTGGTCTTCAGGAACCTGAACGACGGCCTTTTTAGCCGCTTCGTCGAGCTTAACCGAGGTAACTTTAGTAGGGCTCAATGCATTGGTAATGTATTCCGAGATGTTATCGCTAAATACAATAATGTCGATTTTTTCTTGTTCGCCGATTTCGCTCATGACCGCATTTACACGTGTACCGTGACCACCAACAAAGGTACCAACAGGGTCAACGCCAGGAACATTGCTCCAAACAGCGATCTTACTGCGGACGCCAGCTTCACGGGCTAGGCCCTTAATTTCGACAGCGCCACTCTCCATTTCGGGAACTTCACCGCGGAACAGCCATTCAACAAACTCACGGTTACCGCGGCTCACAACCAGTTGCGGTCCACGGAAGCCACGCTCAACATCTTTAAGAAAAACCTTGATACGCTGACCAGGGTAGTAACGCTCGCCTTGAATTTGTTCACTGCGGGGCATAATACCCTGAGCCTTACCAAGATCAATGCGCACGATGTTGCCTTCAACACGGGATACAGTAGCGTTTATGACAGTACCGATTTTGTCTTCATATTCTTCCATGACAATTTCGCGTTCCGCTTCACGTAAGCGCTGTAGCACGACCTGCTTGGCGGTCTGAGCAGCAACACGACCAAAGTTTTCAACTTTGTCGTGAATTTCGATAGTTTCGCCGATGGCGGCATTCTTGCGCATAACTTGAGCATCGGTCAAGCTGATCTCAAACGCAGGGTCACCAACGCGCTCGACGATTTCTTTAGTAATGTAGGCATCAACATCACCGGTGTTTAAATTCATTTCGACGCGAATTTCTTGGTCGCGGTCACCATAGTCGCGGCGGTAAGCAGCCGCTAGAGCCTGCTCGACGGCATCTTGTACGACGTCCTCAGGTAAGTTTTTTTCTTCGGCAATAGCGTGAATCGCTACAACCAGTTGTTTGACGTCAAAGTCCATGTTTATTCCTTTCGTTTAACAAATTGTATGGTTCTGGTATGAAAAAATCCGACCACTGTGGCCGGATGACGTGCCTTCATTATACAAGAATAGATGCTGCTACGTCAATAACTGTCACAGCTGTTTAATATTTGTTGCAATAGTAATTTGCAAATATAGCATCTTTGCTATATTTATATCATAAATGCTATATTAGTATTTTTGGATGTACAAATTTTGAGCACAAGTTCCCCCGTCTCTACCAAAACCTTGCTACACTAGTACGAGTAAACAGAGGGTAACAATATGTCTAACAAAGTCCGCCGCCTATTTGAG
Source organism: uncultured Candidatus Saccharibacteria bacterium (assembly GCA_964469755.1). GTDB lineage: Bacteria > Patescibacteriota > Saccharimonadia > Saccharimonadales > UBA4665 > JAGQNO01. The sequence continues at coordinate 9,083 of CAYXYX010000012.1, forward strand.
CAATTTCAACCTGATAACTATGCCCTCGCCATCACGCTCGATGACAATGCCATGACATTCAGCGGAACCGTCACCGTAACTGGTAAAAAAACCGGACGCCCATCAGAACGCCTAACTTTCCATCAAAAGGGCCTCACACTTACCAAGGCTACGCTTATCAAGCACGACAAGGCTGGAGATCAGACATTTGCAATAAACCGCATTAACAACCAAGATAGCTACGACGAAGTACGTTTGCACGCCGACCAAATGCTATACCCCGGCAATTACACCGTGACCATGGAATTTAAAGGCACGATTACTCGGCCAATGAACGGGATTTACCCCTGCTTCTTTAAGCATGACGGCATCGACAAGCAGCTTATAGCGACACAGTTCGAAAGCCACCATGCCCGCGAAGCTTTCCCCTGTATTGACGAGCCAGAAGCCAAGGCAACTTTCGACCTGACACTAATTACTCCCGAGGCAAATAGCAAAGCCGTGATCGCCAATACGCCGGTCGTTTCCAACAAAACCAGCAATAAGCTCGTCACGACTGTATTTGAGCCAACGCCGCGCATGAGCACTTACTTACTCGCCTTTGCTTACGGTGGTATGGACTACTTAGAAGCCACTACTAAGGCTGGTGTCACCGTTCGCACCTACGCCACGCCCGATAATATCGAACACACTAAGTTTGCGCTCGATGTTGCCGTAAAATGTCTCGATTTTTACAATGACTACTTCAGCGTCGATTACCCGCTGGCTAAATGTGACTTTATTGCCCTGCCCGACTTTGCCAGTGGTGCTATGGAAAACTGGGGTTGCATTACCTTCCGCGAACAAGCCTTAGTGGTCGACGACCAAAATACCAGCCTCGGCATGAAGCAGTACGTTGCCAACGTTATCGCTCACGAGCTTACTCACCAGTGGTTCGGCAATCTGGTGACCATGAAGTGGTGGAACGATTTATGGCTCAACGAAAGTTTTGCCAGCTGGATGTCCTACTTGGCAGTCGACGCGTTATTCCCTGAATGGCAAGTCTGGACGCAGTTTATTGGTGACGAGCAAGGCCCGGCCTTTAGGCTTGATGCCCTAGAGCACACTCATCCCATCAGTACCGTCATTAATCATCCCGATGAAATACGCACCATCTTTGACGGTATTAGTTACGACAAGGGTGCCAGCGTCCTCAACATGTTGCAAAACTACCTCGGTGCCGACGACTTCCGAGATGGCCTTCGCGTGTACTTAAAGCGACACGCTTATGGCAACACGGTATCCGACGACCTATGGGCTGCGTGGGAAGAAGTTTCGGGCAAACCAGTTGGCGAATTCATGACAGCCTGGACCGGCAAAGAGGGTTACCCAATTGTGCAAGCTACTATCGCTGCCAACGACCCACATTTGACCCAAGAACGCTTTTACTTAAATCCTAACGCCAACAAACAGGTTGAGACGTGGCCAATTCCCCTACTATCAACTGAACCGCTCAATTTTGACACACTCACGCAAAACACCCAGGCCATAGAAGTCGACAGTCTTACCGGCAACTTTTTACTAAACCATGAGCGATCCGGATTTTTTCGGGCTGTATACGATTCAGTGCATCTAGAGCAGCTAGCAAATAGTGTTAAAACCTGTGATCTCAGCGAACTTGACCGTCTAGGACTGCTCGCTGACAGCTTTGAAGCTGCCAAAGCCGGTTATGCCAGCACTGTCGACAGCCTCAAGCTACTCGAAGCCTATCGCGACGAAGACAGCGTGGTAGTCTGGGAAATTATTGCCGGCAACCTCGGTTCGCTAAAAATGGTCATGAACGATGATGAATTGCGCGAAAGCATGAAACCTTACGTCCGAACACTCGTGGCCGAGCAACTTGCCCGTCTTGGATGGGAAGAATCCGACGGCGATAGCCACTTTGATCGCCTGCTCCGACCCACCATATTGGCTCTAGCTGCTGCTGCCGACGAGCCTGCCGTCGTAAAGGAAGCTCTGAAACGCTTTGCCAACCTTACAAAGCCCGAAGACGTCGCGCCAGACATTCGCGGCATCGTTTATGGCACCGCTGCTCGCCTCGGCGCCCAGCCCGAATTCGACAAGTTATGGAAACTTCATAATGACAGCAATAACAGCGAAGATCGTGTCACGCTGTCCGCTGCCCTCACCAGCTTTGAACACGACGAGCAGATTAGCCAATCATTAGCCAAAATCACCACCGACGATGTGCGCTTACAGGATTCTATGTACTGGATCGCCTACAGCTTCGGCAACCGCTTTGCACGCCAAGCAACTTGGGAATGGCTTAAAGCAAATTGGGGTTGGCTCAAAGATCACGTTGGTGATGACTTAAGTTTTTACCGCATGCCAACCTACGCTGCTCGTGCCCAAAGCGACGCCAGCTTTTTGCCTGAGTTCCGAGCCTTCTTTGACCAAAACATGAGCCCCGCCTTTGAACGTCCAATCAACCAAGGCATCGAAACAATTGAGTGGCAATCCGCCTGGAAAGACCGCGACCTTAAAGCGGTCAAAGATTACTTTAAAAAACTGACTTAGTAGTAGACGTTATCGATAAAGCTCATGACACTGTACTCGGCGCCGGCAAGTTCTATACCCGCTAGCTGATAAGCGCCCGCCCACTTGTATTCTTGCACCCAAATTTCGGCGGCAAAGGCCATTTGTTTGAGTTTGGTAGCGGTAATTGCCTCTAATCCTCCACCTTGGTGATCATTACGACGATACTTAACTTCAACAAAATAAATCACATCATCTTTGCTCGCAATTATATCTATCTCGCAACGTGGTCGCCTAAAGTTTTGCTCAACAATTTTGTAGCCGCGCATTTCTAAATACACCTTGGCTGCTTGCTCAGCTTTTCGTCCCGTATTTGTGGTCGTCATTACCCCTATTGTAACAGGGCCTTGATGGGTTTAAATGATTTACGATGTATGTCAGTCACGCCCAGCGCCTGCAAGCCTGCCATGTGTATTGCTGTCCCATAGCCAACATGCTGCTCAAAACCATAGCCCGGATACTGGTTTGCAAGCTCGCCCATGTAATTGTCTCGGGCCACTTTTGCCACTATGCTGGCAGCGCTAACTGACGGAACCGTGTCATCGGCTTTAATCAACTCCTGAGTTTTAGGTAGATGTGCCAAAAAATTAAGATTGCCATCGATAATAACCTGGTCATATGGTCCGTCGATTTGGCCTAAAGCGCGCTCCATAGCAAGCCGTACGGCAGCAGTGAGGCCGATTTCATTAATCTCAAGGGGTGTTACCCAACCTAAGCCGATGGACGCACCCGATGCTCGAATTTGATCGTCTAGCCGTTCGCGCCGCAGTTTCGATAGTTTCTTCGAGTCTTTGAGCCCTAGCACCTCGGTTTTGAGCATCACGGCACCCGCTACCAATGGCCCCGCCCAACAGCCACGGCCCACTTCGTCAATTCCAACAATAATCATTATCTACAGTATACAAATAAAAACTCCCGCAACAGCGGGAGTTGTGCAAAATGCTATAAATATTAGGCTTCTTCGTGTGAAGCAACGACCGCTTCAGCCTTAGCATCGAGCTTAGCTTGTTCAGCTTCTTGAGCTTTAACTTTTGCTTCTGCGTCAGCGGCAACTTGTTCTTTAAGCTTAACTTCTTCAGCTTCAGCGGCTTCGTCGTGGATGTTGTTAACAGCGCGCTTATCAAAGTCGAGTCCAACCAAACGAGCAGCTTTACCGGTACGGTCACGCATGTAGCTAAGGTAGTTACGGCGAACTTTGCTTCGCTTAGTAACTTCTACCTGCATAACGAGAGGGCTGTGTAGTAAGAAGCTTTTTTCGACACCAACACCGCTGGCAATACGACGGACAGTAATGCGGCTCATGTGGCCACCCTTCATGTCGGTGCGGATTACGAGACCTTGAAAGATCTGAACACGCTCTTTGGCGCCTTCACGGATTTTTTGGTGCACTTTTACGGTGTCACCACTGCGCACGTCGACAACAGCCGACTTACGGTACTTTGCGTTGATTTGTTCTACTACACTTGGCATATCTGAACCATCTTACAGCATTTCTTCATCTGTTGCAAGCCTTGACTAGGCAAAAATGGTTATTAATGTAATAATTTAAATAATCATAAAACAACAATATGGTAAACAAACTGACTCAAAGATCTGCCCCCAACCGAGGGAAAAAAGGCTATACGAACAAGTCTTGGTTCTCACGGCATATAAGCCAGCACTTAAACGTAATTGCCGCGCTTGCAGTCATGACTGGTCTCGCCGGCGTCGGCTACTATTTTCACTACGTTGATGCAATCCCAGACTTTATATTTGTTGACGAGTGCGGTCGCTGGCATGATCCAGGAACAATCTGGTCGGACTGCGATGTTTCGCGCGACTACCCTGCTGGTCAAACAATAACTGTACCCGTTTACGGCAATACGTTGATAGCCGATTATTTTGGTCTGCCGAGTAGGCCAAATCAATTGCATGCCCAGGTCACACTCTACCACTACGATTCGCCCCTAACTTATGGTAGTTACGTTTGTGCTGCCGGAAACACCTGCAAACCAGGCATAAAAGACTCTGCGTATTCCGGCCCAGCCATTGGCGATGACGGCACAATCTGTGTGCAAATTAATCCCGCGAGCATTGGAACTAAGAAATACCCGCTTTTTAACGTTCAGTACCCAAAGCATGCTGGAACTAGAACTGGCTTTGAAGACGGGTCTTACGAAATTGATGGGCATGTGTACTGGAAGACTGGCAACTGCAATAACGATAATACTGGCTGTACTCACGGGATGCTACCTGCCCTTTGCCACAGTGCTTTTGTGCTGGCTGCTTACGGAAATGCCAAGAATGATGGTGGCGGTAATCCACCTAATCCTGGTCCACCCAATAGCGGACCACCCAGCACACAGCCAGACGGCCCAGGCGATGGACCAGGAAAGACGGGTGACGGTACTGGGGACGCCCCGCAGACTACTAAATCAAAGAGCGGATCATCTAGTGGTAAAAGCAGCGCCACTAAACAGGGCCAACGGACTAACTCTATCCCTTCCTCCACATCACAGGGAAGTAATACAACTCCGACTGTGGCCCAGCCTTCACCTTTTTATGACGGCAAGCAGTACACAGCAGGCAGTGATGCGGACAAGCAATCGGCGGTAGCCTTTCTGCACAAAGCGACAGTGGCAGCTAGCTATCGCTGGGCTATAGCAATCGTAACTATTGCTGCGATCAGCGCCGGGGTGACTATATGGTGGCGGCAATCACATCGCCGATAAACCAGTTCAAGCGCCGGTATCAGTCCATAATTCGGAGCAATAAAGTATGCCATAATATACAGCATGAAGAATTACCAACAGCTGGCCCTGAGCGAAAGTAAGCGATTAAAAGGCAAAATTAAAATTACGCTGCGAGATAACCTCGACACTAAAGACAAGCTCAGTACTTATTACACTCCTGGCGTGGCGGCAGTTTCGAGCCATCTGGCCGAGCATCCCGATGAAACCCGCGATTACACCTGGACGAACAACAACGTAGCCGTTATAAGTGACGGCTCGGCTGTCCTCGGACTCGGCAACATCGGTCCCGAAGGCGCCCTGCCGGTTATGGAGGGCAAGGCTATGCTATTTAAGCATTTTGCCGATATTGACGCCGTGCCAATAGTGTTAAACGTACATACAGCCGATGAAATTGTTAGCGCAGCAGCTGCCATGGCGCCCAGTTTTGGAGGTATTAACTTAGAAGATATTGCCGCCCCACTCTGCTTTGAGATCGAAGAGCGCTTGGCAGAAATGCTACCAATTCCCGTTTTTCACGATGATCAACACGGCACAGCAATTGTCTCGTTGGCGGGTCTCATTAATGCAGCCAAGCTGACTGGTCGCGATCTTAATACATCAAAAGCTGTACTGGTAGGAGCCGGTGCTGCCGGGGTAGCAATAGCCAAGCTACTACACTTGTACGCTCCAAACCTTGAGATCATATCGGTAGATAGCACTGGTATTATTTATAAAGGCCGTAATAAACTCAATGCCAGCAAGGCACGACTGCTTGAATTTACCAATCCCAACAATGTTACGGGCACATTGGATGATGCTTTGCACGGTGCCGATATCTTTATAGGCGTATCACAACCCGGCCTACTAACGGCTGAATTAGTCAAAACTATGGCTACGGATCCTATTATATATGCTATGGCCAACCCCGAACCCGAAATATATCCCGATGTCGCCAAAGCTGCTGGCGCAGCGGTGGTGGCCACCGGCCGCAGTGACTTCCCTAACCAAGTTAATAATGCTCTCGCCTTTCCTGGGATTTTCCGCGGCGCCCTCGATAACCGCGTGCGCCAAATTACCGATGATCACAAACTTAAAGTTGCTGAAGTAATCGCCAGTCTGGTCAACAATCCCACCCCAGAGAATATCGTACCGCCAATTAGCGACGAGCGGCTGGTGCCAGCCATTGCACGGGTCATCGTATGAGTATCATGCAAACCAATCATATATATGAGGTTATACCAGACCAACCATTCGGCTATATTGGTGCCAGTAACGACAGTATCGAGCTCGCCCCTGATGAGGCTATTATCACTGTCGCCGATACTAAACGGCCAATTCGCGCTACTGGCCTAGCCCCTAACAGCTTAGCCGTAATTTTAAGCTTTGTAGTCGAGACTTCGGAAAAAGAACTGACAACCGGCTACCTAGTGACGGAGATAGACGACGGAGTAGCAACATTAGTGCCAGGCGATACTATCGACA
>CAYXYX010000013.1:0-15651 GCA_964469755.1 uncultured Candidatus Saccharibacteria bacterium
TGATAGGTGTGAAGCTGTTCATGAGTGACCCTTGTCTCGTTGGCGACCTCAGTAATCGAGTGCGTAAAGTGGGGTTCTACAAAACTGTCGGCGTTGAAGGCTTTAATAAAGGCTGTGGTTGTTTCTTTAGGTACTAGCTCATCTTCATCATGTACCACAACTAGTGCCTTACCCTTAAAGTTAGACGCTCTAGCTAAAAGGGGATGCTTTGATAGGGCTTCTTTATCAGTTCGATAAGCACTTATCATTGTTTGATACCCGATTTCATCATCAAGCCTTATCGACCATAGGTCATAGAAGGCGTTGGGCTTATAGATTGCAGGAACTTTTAAAACGAGTTTTTCGAAGGGACGATATTTTGTTAACTGTGTTGCCAAGAAGCCGCCATAGCTGGACCCGAATACAGATATTTGAGCCTCGGGAATTTTAGTTTTAATCCATTCAAAAGCGTTAATAACTTCTAAAAAGTGCTGCGCTGGGCGTGTGTCTCGGAGCTCGAATGGACTATCACCGTGGCCGGTGTAATCAATGACCAGTGCTGAGCTGCCGGTAGTATCCAAGAGTGCCTTGACCATATCTTTCTGTCGTTCGCGAGTCGATGAATAGCCTGGTAGGACCAAGAGTACCTTGTCACGCGAGCCGTCGTACCAGTCTGCAACTATTGAGTATCCAGAGCAGGGAATTTCAGCTCTTGTTATATGCATGGCTTCATAATAACAAAAATGCATCTCAAACAGAGAGACTTTAAGCTTAAGTTGTTTGGCGGGCCCGACCGGAATAGCGGACTTCGTCCTTTTCCGCTGTGGCGTGCTCGAAATGCGCTGCGCTTTTTCTGTGCGCGTCCTCGCTCCACGAACCGGCTCGTTCGCTACGCTCTCTCTATGCCGGTTCGATTCCGGCCAGTCCGGGGCCAAGAAAAAAGAGCCACACAAGGTGACTCTCTTTTCTTGGCGGGCCCGACCGGATTTGAACCGGCGATCTCCTCCGTGACAGGGAGGCGTGATAACCACTTCACTACGAGCCCAGGTTATGTAGAACAGGGGTAATCATACCAATTTACTGGAGCGTTTGCAACCGTAATAACTGACTAGCTAGTTTTAGGCACGTTCAAGGGTATTGGGTTGGCGTGGTCGGGGTGTTCAAATGATTCAATAATGTTTGGGATGTTAGCGCCAGTGGCTTGGACAGCAACTTGAGCGGCTTCATTAGAGCTATTTAGTTGGCGTTCAATAGTATATGGGCTACTTTCGCTCAGCGATGCTGAGCCAGCAGGGATGTATAGTTCGAGCTTGCCAGCTGGGTTCATGCGCCATGTGCGGCTATCATCAGTTAACGCGACTTTGATGTCGGCCTCATGGGAGCTTGGGTTTATGGCGACAACAGTTGTTTCGCCGGTATCGCTCGTAGTCTGCTCTTTAACAGCGTAGGCGGTAACAACTTTGTCACCCATAGAGCCGCCGTAGTTAGTGTATTCGACGGTCCGCGGGTTGTTTAGGTCATACCACATGCCACCGGTTTGGGGGTCAATACGACCGTGTAAACGTATGGAGGGTCTACTTGTTGGTTGTTTGGTGCGATATTCGGTAGGGTCCAATGATATCTCATCGGCACGACTGGGGACTTCACCATTACGCTTAACGGTATCTAGTAGGAGGTTATATACGCGGACTTTACGTGCAGCAGATTCTTGAGCCTCAGGGCTCTTGTGTTTGTTAACGTACTCAATTCCAGCAATTTGAATGTCTGCTCGTGTAGTGGCGGTATTGCCAAGTACACTGCGTAGCGCGTAGTCGCGTCGCTGACTAATTAGCCTTTGATCAGCGGCTACTTCGGTCGCTACGATTACTCGTTGTTCGGCAGTGTCGGCCATTTCGAGCAGTTCAGCTTGAGTTTGAGCAAGCTGAGCAACGTCTTCGGCAACCGTATCAAGTGCTTCATATATCTGTAAGTAGTGTTCTGCTGGATCGATCATAGTATAAAAACTCCTAAATTTGGAGCTAATTGTACTATAACCTGGATGCTTTGTCAAGGATATTGAGTGGTTGGTGCGGGTGAGGGGAGTCGAACCCCTGTCTCAACCTTGGGAAGGTCATATAATAGCCGTTATACGACACCCGCTCGTTGTTGCGTACGGCTCGTGTTGTTCATTGAGTTCTTTGTGGAGCCACCTTGCGGGATCGAACCGCAGACCTACACGTTACGAATGTGTCGCTCTACCAACTGAGCTAAGGCGGCGCGTTGTACCGGATTATTATAGCAGCGCGGCTGGGTGGGCGCCATACGTTCCGAATAGCTCGTTGTTTTGGCAGTTTAGGTGTTCATAAAAAACCGAATATAGCATTTATGTTATAAATATAGCAAAGATGCTATATTAGGTTTTTTAGTGTTAAGTTATTTTCCTAAGTTCGCCAGGCTTTTCGGTCAGTCAAGGCTGCCTAACCCCGCTAAACGGGCTAAAAAATGCTACAATGGTCAGTAACCCATATGGCCAAACCTAAGAAGTATTTTCAAGATCACCTGGTATTGTTGCTGCTGAGCACCAACATCTTTTTGGCATTCAGTAGCATAGTGTTGGTATTGGTGCGCTTAAGCGCAGGGCATGGCAGCAGCTATATTGTGCAGTACCGCTCATCGCTAGGCATTAATGCCTTTAAAACTGGCAGCGTCATCGACTTACTGAGTTTTATTGCCTTCGCGCTGCTGGTGGTGGTGATTCACACTTTCTTGAGTATGCGTACGTATCCGTTACACCGTCAGCTGGCAATCACAATCTTGTCGGTCGGTATTTTGCTGCTGGTACTGAGCATTATTATTAGTAACGCTTTGCTCGCCTTGCATTAATATGACTGATCTCGAAATACCCTACGAAAAGGACCGTCACGGGCATTATCGCTTTTTTGAAATTTTGCCGGGCGCCATTAGCTACTTTATTTTGCTGCTGCCTGTGATTTTAACGTTCATTAATGTAACAGCGGCGTTGGCATTTATTTTAGCTTACCTGTTGATCTACTTTGTGCGCACGTCGGTGGCGGGACCAATTCGTACCGTTGCCGGCTACAAAACCTACAAGCAACACATGAAGCTTGACTGGGCCACCTTACTGCAGGATGTCGAAGCAGGTAAGGCTGTAGCCACAGCAACAGATCGGCCGCAGTGGCACTTTGACAACTTAGCGCGCGTAAAAACATTCGCCAAAGTATACCGTCCCAGTGACTTGATGCATGTGGTCATAATTGCGACCGTTAATGAAAGCCGGGAAGTGCTTGAACCGACCATCCAAGCAGTGCTCGCCAACAGCTACGATCCTAAAAAAATGATCCTAGTGTTCGCTTACGAGGCTCGTGCCGGGGCGGCCACCGAAGAGCGAGTAAAAGAGTTACTAAAAGAATATGGCCACAACTTTAGCCATGCCATGATGGTGCAACATCCGGCTAACATTCCTGGTGAAGTCATAGGCAAGGGTGGAAACGTCACGTTTGCCGGGCGTGAAGTGCAGAAATATTTGGCCACGCAGAAGCTCGATCCAGCTAATGTGGTGGTCACTACACTGGATTCCGACAACCGCCCCGACAAACAGTACTTTGCCAGCCTCAGGTCCCTATACTGCGGGGTGCCAGATCCGCTACGCGCATCGTACCAACCACTACCAATGTATACAAACAATATTTGGGATGCTCCAACGCTGATGCGCGTTATAGCTACCAGCAATAACTTGTTCTATATTGTGCTCACCCAGCGCCCGCATTTAGAGCGTAACTTTTCGGCGCACGCTCAAAGTATGCAAGCGCTTATCGATATGGACTTTTGGAGTGTTCGGACCATTGTGGAAGACGGTCACCATTTTTGGCGCTCCTATTTTAGGTACGACGGCGACTATCGTGTATACCCATTATTTATTCCGATTTACCAAGACGCCGTGTTAGCCGATGGCTATATGCGCACCATGAAAGCCCAGTTTATTCAGCTTCGCCGTTGGACCTATGGTGTGTCCGATGTGGCCTACATCGCCGACAAAGCCTTCTTTACTAAGAATAAAGTGCCCAAATGGGACGCCTTTGGCAAATTACTGCGCTCGCTTGAGGGCCACGTTACCTGGGCAACCGGTACCTTACTCGTGTTCGGTGCGGCTTTTATACCACCATTGATTCACCCAGAAAGCATCGGGGCGTTAGAACTGCCACTTATAGTGAGCCGCTTCCAGCGGATTGGCATTTTATTCTTATTGATATCGGTGTACGTATCATTGATTACGCTGCCACCGCGGCCGGCACGCTATCGCCGTCACCGCTCGGTACTCATGCTGGCTCAGTGGGCACTGGCGCCGGTGGCCGCCATTGGCTATGGTGCATCAGCAGCCTTTTATTCGCAGACCCGTTTAATGTTTGGCTGGTACATTAGTAAGTTCGATGTGACCGAAAAAGCCGTAGTTACCAAGAGTGGGAAAACAATCAGCACCTCGGCTGACCCGACCTTTCATAAAAAATAGCTACGACTTATGAAAAGCCTGATAATGCTGGGCGGCCAGCTTGTCGAAGCGGCTGAGCGCCACCAGCACTGTTTGCACTATTGAAGTGCTCGTTATCACGCCATCTAAGGCTGTGGGGGCTACTTTGGCAATAATAGTTGCACACAGACCACCGGCGTCAGACAAAGCTGTTTGACGGTGTCCTAGGCTCTTGTACAGACTGAACATTAAGCGGTCGCGTTCAAACGGCTGCAGCTGCTTATTGGAATGAGTGCGAACCAGTAGGCTTTTGGCATAGTCTATCGACTCGGTCGTCGTAAACACTGTGTCGCACATTACGCAGGAGCGGCGGCGCCAAACTTGATTACTGCGCTTCTGGGGTCGGGAGTTTAAAACGGCCGTTTCGCCGCCACATTGATGACAAACCATGACTACATATTGTCATGTCGCTATTAAAAATACAAGTGGAAAACTTAAGCTCAAAAGGGGATAAAAGGGTAAAAAAAATTGCCTAGAACTGCACCGTTCTAGGCTATAGATCTAATTAGATTGTGTTCCCGACTTAGCTTGCGCTGTTACGGAGGCGGCGGATGCGAGCTGTTGGCGAAGCTGTAATTTCTTCGTAAAACAGCGGGAAGACATCAAGCGCGCTAGATTGTGCGATACTCAAAACTCTCAAAAAGTCCCGTTTAACCTGACAATTGTACCGAAGGCCATTGACATTGTCAAGAGTCGGCGTCGTAGTAAGCGTAAGAACTAAGCCAAAAATGGTTGCGTTCCGCCCCTGATAAGGGTACTGTATATACATAAGAATAAGCGCCATGCCTAAGACAAAAAAACGCACTCGATTCTCACTCTTTAACAGCAACGGTGTTACCGCTGTAGCTATCGTGATGCTCAGTGTAAGTTTGGGGGCTCTTTTACTTCCTAGAATCTTCGCCGACACGGCTGTTCCAGTTGTTACTAACGTTAGTGCTGCGGCGAGTAATAATGATACTTTTAGCGTTACGCTGACCTGGGACGGCCATACCCCTGACCACTGGAAGGGCGAAACGATTGTTGGCACCTCCCAAGACAATTGGCAGTCTAATAGTAAAACCAAGACGTTTAATAATCTCATCTGTGGCGCGCAATACACCTTTAGAGTTGCAGCAGCCGGGGATTTAAACGGCACTAAATCGGCCTTTAAAAGTGATACGGCAACCACTAGGTGCCCTTCGGTGGCCTGGAGCAACCTTGTAGCAAATGGTAATAACGTCGTGGCCACCTGGCAAAACACGTCTGGAATGACCCAAAAATATACTGTATATGTCAGACAAGGAACTGGTCAATTCGTGGGAACTGGCAATTTAACTGGCACTAGTCGAACGGTGGCCGGGATCTGTAACACGGCTTACTCGGTTTATATTTCGGCGTTTGCCGGTTCGCCTACTCAGGCGGGCAACATTACGCCGGTACGTACTGTCCCGACTGCACCGTGTCCCGTGACCCCTGGCACGCCCCAGTCGCCAGACGGCGGCGGTAACAGCCCCGGTGGCGGTGGAACGGGCGGTGGAACGGGAACTGGAACGGGCACTGGCGGCAGTGGTACCGGCACTAAAAAACCAGCTACTAAGAGTGTGACATCGAGTAACCCTGTTACGCAGGTAGCCGATACTACGCCTGGCGTCCCAGAAAACTTGTCAGCAGATATAATTTCGAGCAAAATCGTCCAATTAACCTGGGACGATGCCACCAATGCCGACCACTACGTTATTCAGCGTTCAACCGATAATCTAACGTGGCAAGATCTAACCACGTCGCAACCGACCTCGGTTTACCGTGACGAAACGGCTGCCTTTGACACGACATACTACTATCAGGTTCAGACGGTCAATGCTGCTGGCCAAAAATCTGAATTTGTAGGTACGCAAGCGACCACCGAGGGCTTTACAAGCTCATCTAACGTTGTTACAAGCCCCGATAAGCTGGTGACCGTTAGTATTCCAGATGGTGCCATAGACGGCGAATATAACTGTACGCTCAGCACCGACTCCGAAAATTCCGCTAATGCACCGGCCGGCCAAAGCTTAGTGCTTGGGCCTTATGACATGCTATGTGTGACAAATGTTGGCGATGTGATCACTGACTTTAGCAAGCCAGCAAAGGTCTCCATGAAGCTTGCTAGTGTTGCCGATGGTTATAAAGACATCACGATTCGGAGTATTGGTGATAAGGGCTGGACTACCGAAAAATCCACCTACGATCAGCAAAAACAAGTTATTGGATTTAGCCTGAGCTCGGCCAAGACATTTGGTGCTTACGGTGTTAAGAAAAAGAGTGCCGCCGGTGCAATCTTTAGCATCTTCCTACTGTTGCTCTTAGTTGCCGGCTTAATCTTTGGATTCTTGTTCTGGCGCCGTCGCCGTTCGCCAGATCATGTTGCGGCTGTGCAATCGACCATGTCTGCTGAAGATGAATTCAAGCAAGCCCTGGCTCAGCCCGATTGTAGCCACCTTGGCATGGCGCAACAAGTAACGCCGTCCGGTCAAGGCTGCTACGAATGTGAGCAACAAGGCACATCTTGGTCGGCTCTACGCATATGTTTGATCTGTGGGCACGTTGGGTGTTCCGACGATTCGCCTCAGCAGCACGCCCTTAAGCACTTCCAAGAAACCGGTCACCCGATTATGTATGACTATGCTGATCCGAATGGCAACAGCATCGGCTGGTGCTACGTAGACCAAACTTACATTTAGCCCTATAATAGCCGCATGAGAGCCATGGTTATCGGCGGATATTCTCCGGCACGCAACACATTTGCCGAGTCTTTAGCGGTGACTGCTAACGTGCCACTGGTAGAAATCGAACGATTCGCCAGTGACTTTGACCCGGCCAGTACACCAGATGCTGCAGCATTGCTAACATTGGAAGCCGACCAACGCGATTGGATCATGCTCGGTAATGGATTTGATCACGACGAAACAGCTAGAATTGAACGTGCACGTATATTGTTTAACTTTGATTTTCCATCGGCACAGATCTTTAAGCACCACATTGGGCTGACGCAGAGTCGCCGGGCGATCGCAAACAGTAAACCCGAATATGACGGTAAACCCGCGTATATGCTCCAAGCAGCCCAATATTTTATTTATAAAGTACTCCCTGAGGCACAGCAAAAAGCGGTCGCCAACGCGCGAGACTACGGTGTTACCGTAAGGACTTTTACGACGGCCCGCCAATCGACCCATTACATGGACACTTTTGTTAAGCAGCATAAATTAAAATAACCGCCTTACAGCGGTTATTTTAATTGGTGGGCGATGGAGGATTCGAACCTCCCACCTCCTCAACGTCAATGAGGCGCTCTAGCCAAATGAGCTAATCACCCATAAAGCAAAAGTCTTTGCTTTATGTAGGCTCGAGCGAAGCGTCGCTCGGTCTTATAACAGATACCAGCATAGCTTATGTGCTAATTTATGGCAAGTCGGTACTTAGCGTATTTTACTGATTTTATACCGTGCATGGTGTACTACCAAAAGGGCAGTATTGTCATTAGCTCATATGTGACGTTAAATCAAAACACTTATCCACATGTGGAATGTACGAAATACAGCATTTAAAGGCTAGCCATTTAATACTACCCGTAGTATATTACTTACAGGTGAGTTTTGCCGGGTGCTTTAAAAAGCAAAAAGGCAATATAACGATCGATGGTATTTGCGAGAGCCATCGATCGTTTTTTATTACCTAAGTTTTCGGCAGCCAGGGTTATTCCGCTATTTTTGACAGAGGTGGTATAGTGGTAGGTAAGTTATGAGGCGGCCTCACCAACCGCGGAGCTTCGCAGAACGTGGCAACAGACGGCGATATGGACGGTTGCAAGAGTAAAAGTCGAGGTGGAACCTCCTGCAGTAAGGCAGGACCGAGACGGGCTAACAGATTAAGTATCTGAGAGCGCGTCTTTTTTATTTGTAATTAAGGAGTAACCCATGTCCGACCAAGCCGATCAACTACACGCCATGCGCCACTCAAGCGCGCATATTCTTGCCACCGCCATTCAGCGTTTGTGGCCTCAGACTAAATTTGGCATTGGACCAGTGGTCGAACACGGCTTTTACTATGATGTTGACCTTGGCGACACCAAGCTGTCCGAAGACGACTTTGCCAAGATCGAAGCCGAAATGAAGGCCATAATTAATGCTGATTACCCCTTTGAACGATCCGAAAAGCCGGTCGATGAAGCCATTGCTTGGGCCAAGGCTGGCAATCAGCCTTATAAAGAAGAATTATTAAATGACCTAAAGCGCGCTGGCACCACCGTGGCCAAGGATTTGAGCGCCGATGAGCTCGGTTCCATTGCCGAAGGTGATGCGGCTGTAGCCAACGTGTCTTTTTATACGGATGGCGACTTTACGGACCTGTGCCGCGGCCCACACGTGGAGTCTACCGGTAAAGTTGGTGCCTTTAAGCTAATGCGCGTCAGCGGTGCTTACTGGCGTGGCAACGAAAAGAATGCCCAGATGCAGCGCGTATACGGTATTGCCTTTAACACCGACAAAGAGGTGCGCCAGCATTTAGCCATGCTCGAAGAGGCCAAAAAACGCGATCACCGTAAATTGGGTCAAGAATTAGACTTGTTCTTGTTTTCGGACATGGTCGGCTCCGGTTTGCCGCTGTTTACGCCCCGCGGCACGGTGTTGCGCGATGAGTTAGCTCGTTTTACCAACGAAATGCGCGAGCGCTATGACTTTCAAAAAGTCTGGACACCGCATATTACAAAGAAGGATTTGTATGAAACCAGTGGTCACTGGGCTAAGTTCGGCGATGAGCTTTTCCTAGTTAAAAGCCAAGAAACCTCTGATGAGTTGGCTATGAAGCCGATGAATTGTCCGCACCACACGCGCATTTACGCATCTCAGGCCCGCAGCTACCGTGATTTGCCACTTCGCTATCTAGAAACCACTACAATTTACCGTGATGAAAAGACTGGCGAGCTGGGCGGCTTAAACCGTGTGCGCGCTGTTACCCAAGATGACAGTCACGTATTTTGCCGCCAAGATCAGATTGAGGCCGAAATAAACAACCTGTTAGCCTGCGCTAACGAGCTGTATAGCACCGTTGGCATGAAGCTGCGGGTGCGCTTGAGTTACCGCGACGACACCGATGCCTATCTTGGTGCGCCAGAGCTATGGGCCAGCAGCCAAGAACAGCTTAAAAACGCGGTGATTGCCAATGATCTTGATTACTTTGAACAGGACGGCGAAGCGGCTTTTTACGGCCCCAAGATCGACTTTATGGCTAGCGACGCCATTGGTCGCGAACATCAAGTTGCTACCGTACAATTGGACTTTGTGCAGCCGGAGCGCTTCGGTTTGGAATACACCAATGAGGACGGCAATCCGCAGCAACCGGTGATGATTCACTCTGCCCTACTTGGATCAGTGGAGCGCTTTTTGAGCGTTTACATAGAGCACACAGCAGGGAAGTTCCCGGTTTGGACGGCTCCAGAACAGATACGGTTGATTACCGTTAACCAAGAAGAGGCCACTGTGGCCTTTGCCGAAAGCTGGCGCCAACAGGCTAAGGCTTTAGGCCTGCGCGTAGTGGTTGATAATTCGAACGAATCAGTCGGCAAGAAGATCCGCTCCGCCGAAGTTATGAAGGTACCGTACACCATCGTGATCGGCGAAAAAGAGATCGAGAGCGGGGAAGTGACGCCGCGGATGCGTAAAGACTTGGAAGTGCAGGCCGACACATCGGCGCATGCCTACAGCGCCTTCTTACACACTGTCGCTAACGAAGCCAAATCTCGAGTGAACCGAACGACCCTGTAACCATGAAAAAGCCCATAATAGCCGTTGATGCTGACGATACGATCTTCGATGAAAACACGGCCGTTCGGCTATTTCATAATGAGACGTATGGGACAAAGCATACTGATGAAGACTACTTAACGCCGAGCGATTACTATGATTCTTGGGCAAATGTGTGGGGAGTCGATAAAGCCGAGGCAGACAAACGGTACGAAGCGTTTATCTTGTACAAACTCGAGCACAATATCCCGCCGTTAGCGGACGCACTGGCTGTGCTCAAGGAACTCCAAAAAGATTACGAATTAGTAGTTGTCACCTCTAGGGATGAGCGCGGCCTCGCCATGACACATAGTGCGCTCATGGAACATTATGCTGATATTTTTAGTGATGTTCATTTTGTTCCACTATGGGGTGGGGGTAATGCAGATGCGACCAAGGCTGAAATTTGTAAAGCGATTGGTGCCGGCTATTTGATTGATGATAGTTATGATCATTGTGTATTGGCCGCTGAAGTTGGGGTTGAAGCCTTGCTGTTTGGAACATATGGTTGGAATCAGCATCAACCCCTTAAGCCAGGCATGATTAGGGCATTAGATTGGGCGGCAGTTCAGGTGTTTTTTGATGGACAACGTTGAGCCCGGCTTTGCCCAGCGTGTTGAGGCAATAGTTGCCCAAATTCCCAGAGGTCGCGTTATGACTTACGGGCAGTTGGCAGCTCTGGCTGGTAGCGCTTACGCAGCACGGATTGTGGGTGGAATTGCTCATTTTGGGGATCCTGATTTGCCGTGGCAGCGGGTGGTCAACAAACAGGGCGGTTTAGCTAGTGGTTATCCTGGCGGGCGGGACGGTCACAAGCAGGTGCTAGAAGCCGAAGGTGTTAAAGTTACCGATGATTATTATGTACCAGTTGGTGAATTACTGTGGTGGCCACCGAGCGATGAACCGGCGCAACAGGGGTTAGTGTAGTGCAAGTCCCCAAATTAGTGGTTGTGGTTGGCGAAACTGCCTCTGGTAAGTCGGCATTGGCTATGCAGCTGGCGCAGCAGTTCAATGGTGAGCTGATCTGCGCCGATAGTTGGACAGTTCGCCGCGAACTCAACATCGGTACTGCTAAGCCATCGCAAGCAGAGCAGGCGCTGGTGCCGCACCATCTGTTAGATGTAGTTGGTCCAGATGAGGATTTTACAGCCGCGGTGTTCAAGCGCTTAGCGCTAGCCGCGATTGATGACATTGCTGGCCGAGGCAAACTGCCAATTATGGTGGGTGGCACGGGCTTATATATAGACGGTGTGTTGTTTGACTATAATTTTTTGCCCGCCGGTGACCGCGGAGATCGCGAAGCGCTGAACAGTTTAACACTTAACGAACTACTCGCACGGATTGAAGCGGCTGGGCTTGATTTAGGTGATGTCGATATTCGCAATAAGCGCCGTCTAATTCGCTTATTAGAGACTTCCGGTGCTGAACCAACTAAAAAAGAGCTGCGCAAAAACACGTTAATTATTGGCTTGCAGCCAGACCGTGAGGTGCTTAAAGAGCGCATAACCTTGCGCGTGCAAGCCATGATTCAAGCTGGGCTAGAAGCTGAAGTTAGGGCACTGGCTGAGCGCTATGGTTGGGGCTGCGAAGGGCTCAAAGGCATTGGCTATCGTGAGTGGCAGGACTATGTTTTGGGCACGCACAGCTTGGAGCTTACCGAGCAGCGCATCATAAGTGGTACGGTTGGACTGGCCAAACGACAGCGCACCTGGTTCAAACGGAACAAAAGTATTCACTGGTTTGCTACCCCTGTAGATTATACACATATTGATGAGTTAGTTACAACGTTCTTGAACAAGTGATGTTTCATTCCGGACGCGCCCTTGCTACAATGTAAACATGATCGAACAACTCTTTGGATCCAAGACTCGGGTAAAGTTACTGCAACTGTTTTATAGCAATCCTAATCGCTCATTTTACGTTCGCGAAATCACGCGTAAAATCGATGAGCAAATTAACTCGGTGCGTCGTGAGCTTTCTAATTTATTAAACATCGGCATCATAACGTCCGATAACACCAACAACAAGTTGTACTACGAAGTGAACCAAAAGTTCGAATATTATGACCCGCTGCAGACCATTTTTGGCGGCGGCAAAAAACGTAGTAGCACGCGCAAAGCCATCAATGGCGATGCCGCTACGCAAACCGGTGGTGTCGACGAAGATGCACTTAAGGCTCTTGGCCACATAGACCTCGCCGTATACACCGGCCAGTTCACCCGTGACGAATCTACCGGCATCGACCTACTGCTCGTAGGTGATGTTAATATGAACGCCGTGACTAAGTTCATTACTGAACTCGAAGCCAAAGAAGGCAAAGAGATCCGCTACACGGTGTTAAAACTTGCCGACTTCAAATACCGCATGCAAATTAAGGACCGGTTTGTGAACCAGCTAAACAAGGCCAAAAAACAGGTCTTAATTGACGAACACGAATTACTGGAACAATAGGAGGAATTACGATGGATTTACAATTTTACGGTGCTAACTGTGTGGGCTTAAATGTTAAAGGTACGCGAATCGTCATTGACGACAACCTGGCCGACCTGGGCGCTAAAACTGTCACTAAGGCGGGAGATGTAGCACTGTTTACCGGTCCGCACGGCTTACCAGCTAAGGATGTTCGGTTAACCTTTGACAGCCCTGGTGAGTACGAAGTTGCTGATGTTTCTGTTATTGGTATCCCAGCCCGCGCCCACCTCGACGAAGGCGGCCTCGCAACGACCATGTACAAGATTGTTCACAGTGAACTTACGGTGTTGATCACGGGTCACATTTATCCTGAACTCACCGAAAAGCAGCTCGAACGCATCGGTATTATTGATGTCATGATAGTGCCGGTTGGCGGTAGTGGCTACACGCTCGACCCAGTTGGTGCGCTTAAAGTGGTTAAAGCTGTAGAACCAAAGCTGGTGATTCCAACGCATTACGCCGATAAGGCACTGAACTACCCGGTACCACAAATTGAACTCGCTTCGGCGTTGCACGACCTGGCAATGGAACCTAAAGAAACCGTCAGCAAAATGCGCGTCAAAGCCGCTGAGCTCGGTGCTGTCATGCAACTGGTTGTTCTCGAAAAGAGCTAATTTTAGCTTGGCGTACTAAAAAACCCGGATTACTCCGGGTTTTTTGTTTGCGCCGTTGGTTTGCGCTTTGGACGATTTATTTGGCAGCTTCGAGCAGGCCCTTCTTTTTGAGGGTGCGAATAGCTTGGGTGCTAATCTTCATGCTGACTTTTTTACCATCAATAATAATGGTCTTCTTTTGCAAGTTTGGCTTCCAAACTTTTTTGGTGTGGCGCTGCGAAAAGCTGACATTGTTGCCAAACTGTTTGCCTTTGCCGGTTAGTTCACACTTGTTCATCTGTTTCTCCTAGGATGAGTTTCTATAGCTTCAAGGTGTTATTTTAGCGAAAAACGCTGTGTAAGTCAACCGGGTGGGCCGTTTTGGTCGGTTTTTGCTGGGGCTGAGGGAGATTTTATGTGTTTGTTTTTTTGCAATATAGCATCTTTGCTATATTTATAACATATATGCTATATCGTAAAAAAGTGTGAACAAAAATTGCCGCCAACAGAGCAAGTGTTATGATGAAGCAATGACAAAACTAGTCGGCATCCTAAATATTACCCCTGATAGCTTCAGCGATGGCGGTCTCTATGTGGATGCCGCTAAGGCGCTCAAGCAGACTGATCAACTCTTTAAGGATGGTGCTGCACTGGTGGATGTTGGCGCCGAAAGTACCCGGCCTGGCGCCACGCCACTGACCGCCGAACAGGAGTGGGAGCGGCTCGAGTCCGTCCTGCCTGCGCTTTTGCAGCGCTACCCCGGCAAAATTTCGCTTGACACGTATCACCCGGAAACTGTGCAGCGAGCGCTAGAGCTGGGCAGTATGATTATTAACGACGTAACTGGTATGACTAACCCGCGTATGATTCGAGCAGTGACCTTATATGGTGCACGGTGTATTGTTAGCCATCTGCCAACAAGCGACATCCAGACCGCCCATAGTGGGGAACTGGTGAGCGACGTTAACGAAGTGGTCGAAGAGCTACTAGCTCGCGCTTCAATCCTAAGAGCCGAGGGTCTCGAAAAAGACGAGATTATTTTAGATCCTGGTATTGGCTTTGGCAAGACGCCCGAACTGAATCGCCAGCTGCTCGAATTCGCCCGTTATGTACCAGATTATCAAGTCATGATTGGCTATTCCCGTAAGCGATTTTTGGGTGAAGATCGTATGGAACTCGAACCAAATCTGGCCGCGGGCCGCATTGCCATTAAGGCTGGCGCGGCCTATTTGCGAGTCCATGATGTTGCTGGGCATCGACAGTTGCTATACTAGTAACAATGCTTAGTAACTTAACCAGTTTAGCCACCGTCGCCATCTTTGTTTCGTTGGCCGTTAGCATCATTCTTCATGAGCTGATGCACGGCGTAATGGCCTATTGGCTGGGGGATGATACGGCCAAACGGGCCGGCCGCCTCACTGTTAATCCGCTCAAGAGTGTAGATATTGTTACAACAATTATATTGCCGTTTATTTTGATTGTTACAAGCGGCATTTTGTTCCTGGCGGCCAAGCCGGTGCCATTCAACCCGGACCGCGTGAAGTGGGATGACTACGGCGCAGCGCTGGTCGGATTGGCCGGTCCAGCCACCAACTTTGTGCTGGCTTTGCTGGGCGCGGGCGTTTACCAACTTACTGCCGGCACCGGAACGCTGAACTTATTCGCCTACTATTTCACTATCGTGAATGTGGGTATTATGGTGTTTAACTTGATACCGTTCCCGCCGCTGGATGGCTCGCGTGTGTTGTATGCATTTGCACCACAGCCAGTCCGCAATGTCATGGAACGCATCGAAGCCTTCGGCTTTGTGGCGCTGCTAGTGTTCATTTTTGTGCTGTATCAGTTTATTGGCCCAGTGATTAATAGCGTAAACAACGCAATTTTGATCCGTTTACTGGGCTAGGGACATGTATAATAGATAGCGGTTGGGCTTGGCCGACGCTTTACGGCGTCAGTCGCCGGGAAATGATTATCTGAATACTAATCATTAGGGAAGCTTGATTGCGGTAACCGTGGTTACGGCATGTAGCGTCCCACCTGGGAAACCTCAGGTTAATCACCCTGGCACCCAACCACCTAAAGACTATCGTTTAGCGCCAGTTTGGCGCTTTTTTTATCCTTACTTTTTGGGAATATAGCAAAGATGCTATAGTGCAAATTTATAAGCAAGCGAAAGCGTAGGAGTACGGCTAGAGAGTTAGTGCTATAATTTGGAGGCACTAACGGGGTGTGGCGCAGTTGGTAGCGCGTACGGCTGGGGGCCGTGAGGTCGCAGGTTCAAGTCCTG
>CAYXYX010000014.1:0-15202 GCA_964469755.1 uncultured Candidatus Saccharibacteria bacterium
ATTTACTAGTGTCCGTATTCGAAAATACTGAATAAGGCGTTGTGGTCGGAGTTCAGGCCACGAATTATTTCTTGGTGAATTGGCATGAGCCCTTTCTTGATTGTCACGAATTGATAATCAAGATTGCCCCCACCATCACCAGTACCCCAACCATTTGATGGTTGACCTAGCAATTCAAAGGTCGAAATAGAATTTGATTTTTTTAAACCAACATAGGGGAAGCCTGGGCGTTTTGCTTTGGCATCTGTCTGATAGTGCACATTAAAATCACCACTAAGAATCACCGCGCCGTCGTTACTGCGGCTTAGAACTAGGTCATTAAGCTTTGATACCTCGGTAGCTAAGACCTGTGAACGTGCCTTACTAGCCGTTGACGCCTGAATCAAATGTACCGAAACAAAGGTGAACACTTTGGCAGGATTATTTTTACTCTGTAAAGTTACCCAGTTAGCATAGCGTTTACCGCCGTTTAGGCCTGAGGTAGACAATTGCTTGGTGCCTTTTTTGATTGGCTTCCAAAGATCGCTACGCCATACCACGGGTGTCTCACGCTGATCATAGCTGCCAATAGAACGCCACGCGCTGTAACCCTGAACTGCCATTTGAGCCTGTGACAAACGATACGCTTCATTAAGGCTTACAACGTCCGGTTTACGAGCGAGCACCGTGTTGTAATCGGACTTAAACTGCGCCGCACTATCTGTAACGTGCATATTAAACTGAATAACCCGAATACTGCCGCTCAACTTTGGAGGTGTTGTATTATTGCCACCGTTGCCACCGTTTTGGCCATTTCCACCGTTGCCACCATCTCCACTGTTGCCGTTGTTTCCGCCGCCATTTGAGCCAGTGCCTGATCCGCCATTGTCACTGCTATTGCTGCTGGTACCATTCTGACCTGGCGTTCCTTTGGCCTCATTTTTTTGGGCGACTTTTTTGCTCTGCTCGCAAAAGTCCACTAAGGAGTGCGTGTCTTCGGCTTCATTAGTGTAGTTGGCGTTGTAGTAGGGGTACCCTGGTTGGCAGTAATCTTTAGCTACTGCATCCTTTTGGTTGGGTTTACGACCACAACCAAGTGACTCTACGTAATAGCGATGTAAGTCCTTGGTGCAGCGTTCTGGTGTGAAGCTAACGGCAATGTGGCCTTTACAAAAGCCCGGGTGGTTAGCAGTCTTCTCAATGTAGGTCGTGCCGGTAATACGACATGTTTTAGCACAGCCGAGCGTCGTGTCCTTGGAGCCTGTTTTACCCCAGACTCTGCCAGACAGCCAACAACCCTTCTCTGTGCCCAATTGCAAAACACTATCGCTAGTAGCTGCATATGAGTTCATTACCCTGTAGGAACCGTATGAAGCCACCCCAACAATAACCAATACTGCAGGTATAAGAAAATGAGCGAAGCCGGATTGATTAAGTTTTTTCATAATTTTTATGTTTAGGCTCTGACGGTAGTATATTGCAATGCATCTTAGTAGGCAAACAGCTCTGTGTTGCAGACGTTCTCAATCATGGTCAGTAAAATTTCTTGGTGAACTTTGGATGTTATTTTTGCTGATAAACAAGGGGGTTTAAAAATTCACGGGCAGCTTGATTGATGTCTTTAGCTGGTTGGCTTTGCTGCCACATCCAGCCATCGTCAGTAGCAATTACGTAACTCACTAAACCACCACCTTGTAAGCAACATGCAAAGACGATCACAAGCAAGCCAACTTTTATAGCGCGCAGTTGATCGCGCGTAAGATTGGTGCTTGGCAATCGCTGAAGCAAACGGCCTGCACAAATCACTGCCAACCCAATAAGCGGTATCATTAATGGAATAAGGTAGCGGCCATGTATGGCCACGGGAACGCCGGTGTGGAGGAACAACGACAAGTTCGTCTTAAGCAAAGCAGCAGAATACAGCGCGAAGGCGACCATAATCAGACGATAGGCCGGGTTAGTCCACAAAAACCGCACATTGAGTAGGATTGCTAGCGTACCAATAATGAACAACACCCAGGCAGTAACATACAACACTGGCAGCGGCTTGGTGACGCGGTACTGTACCACGTCCTGGCTGTCATAGTTGCTTGTAACCATAAAGAAGGTTTCACGCATCATTTGGCGGACCCA
This sequence comes from uncultured Candidatus Saccharibacteria bacterium, assembly GCA_964469755.1. Taxonomy (GTDB): domain Bacteria; phylum Patescibacteriota; class Saccharimonadia; order Saccharimonadales; family UBA4665; genus JAGQNO01. Next base: position 2,113 of record CAYXYX010000014.1, read on the forward strand.
GTCAGGAAAGTAATGTACTACTTCCCCATTTGATACGCCCGTATGGCTAAGGGATGCCTGGTAATCGCGAATCCAAGGGGCATAGACACGGCACTCATTAATGCTTAACACCTTGTCACATTTGGGAACTGGCGTGTGGTAGCGCAGCATATTAAGTCCGTAGCTACCTGCAAACAAACCAGCACCGACTATAAAACCCGTAATGACCACTACTTTAAATTTGGTAGCCAGGTGCTTCCACCAGCCAAGGTAGGCTCGTGTACTGCGGTCAAAATTGCGAAAAATTACGTAGCCAACACATAGCAAAACAGCAACAAATACCGGCAGGAATGGATACTTTACTAAACTCGTGAACGTCCCTGCCAGTATCAAACCCGTCAGCACTCCGGCATCAATCTTGCCATCGGCTTTATAGCGCTGCAAAAACACCACACCCAAAAGTAGCACAACTGCAGTGCCCAAAAAGGTTAAATTGTCATAGCTGATTTGCCCCGCCATGAGTGGAAAAATCGGTATCAGGCAAAAGAAGGCGAGGATAATATTGCTGCGCAGCGCATTAAGCCCAAGCCTGAGTAGTAGCTTGCGGAACACCATCAATCCGGCCAATACCAGGCCGATATTAAGCAGTCGCAACACAATAATTTGGGTTGTCATACTACCGGTGAACAGGGCTATAAGACGAAGCGGGAAACTGAGTAGATAATAAAACAAAAAGGATGGATCGCGCGCGACTGGACCAAACTCGTTAGCGTAGGCTGGAACCGAATTAAAAAACGGCAGCCAGCTGGTGGTATGAAGTTTGATGATGCCGTAGTGCACCTGCTCGTCGAAGGCCATCGGAAAGCGAGAGAATAAGGCAATCCACAGCGCTTGGAAGCCAAAGATGCCCAAAATGAGGTAAAACGCCTTGCGACTACCCAAAAAAATCAAAAAACGGTTTACTATTTTATACATTGGCTTTTTTACGATTGATTTTACCTGCATGACGGTACAGGCCCGGACGGGTCAAACCTAAGAATAGTAAATCGACTGCCACACTCCATAGGCGAAGCAGCACGGTGGCGGCCAGGGCTAGCTCGGCTGGCATGATGGCAGTTAACAGTATCAACTGCACGCCATCGCGTATACCCAAGCCGCTTGGCGCAAACGGGGCTGCCATACCAGCAACGGTAGCCAAACAAAACGTACCGATTATAAATCCAACGTCACCGGCATGCAGATCCGGAACTACCGACCAAACTACAAAAAAGCTGGCTATACCAAAAAGTAGCGCACCCAGAACATACAGACCAAATGCTCGGCTGACGGCGGCATTATTAATATTCAGTTCGTCTGAATCAGTCTTACGCTTTAGGAAGGTTAACATCAAGCGAAGTATGCGGTTAAAAACGGCCGGAACTAGAATAAGTAACACCAAAAACCCGAGGCCTATCAGCAACAACTGTACTGTCGACGACAGCACGTCCAGACGCTTATCAAAGCCCAAAATCATAAAGCCAACAAAGGTAAAGGCGGCAACTTGCGAGCCGCCTTCCAGCAGCGACGAAACCGACAAGCGACTCTTACTAATCCCCCAGGTGCTGGCCATGTATACCTTACCGGCAATCCAGGTGACAGTGCCGGGAATGTAGCGGCCCATCCAGGCGCGGGCGTATACGTCTGTGGTCCTGCCGTAGCCTGGCAGCTTATCGCCGGCACCGAGGGCCCGCAAAATGACGCGCCAGGTATAGGCACCTAAAAATAAGAATCCCAGGCCAAATACCGTTCCGATGGCAATATAACTCCAGTTAACAGTCAGCGCCTGGACTGTATCCCAATCAATGCTTTGCATGTACACCACCAAAAAAACGGCAATTAGGCCAAAGAATATGAACGATACGACCCAACGCGGCACGCGCTTGAGTAGTGAAAGCAGGCTACGTAAAATACCCATGAATGAGCTCAGTATAACAGCTTGCAGGTGTATTACAGGTAAAGGCTGTATACTACAACACATGAAAGTTATCATTCAAATCCCCTGTTTAAACGAAGAACAAACACTACCAGCCGTCATGGCCACCATGCCCAAGCACATAGACGGTGTGGACGTCATTGAATATTTAATTATTGATGATGGTTCAACCGACAAAACCGTCGATGTTGCCAAAAAATTAGGCGTTCACCATATAGTCAGCCACTCGCAGCGCATGGGCCTGGCCCGCTCATTTAGAGATGGTATAGATCGAGCGCTAGAACTCGGTGCCGATATTGTCGTCAACACCGATGGTGACAACCAATACCCGCAAGAACGGATTCCTGATTTAGTAAAGCCCATTTTGAATGGCGAGGCCGAAATTGTAATTGCCGATCGCCAGACATCACAAATCGCTCATTTTTCACCACTAAAAAAGTTGTTACAGCGCTTTGGCAGCTGGGTAGTCAACAAAGCCGCTGGCACCAACATGCCCGATGCCGCCAGTGGATTTAGGGCGTACTCTAAATCGGCACTGCTACGCATAAACATTGTCACGCAGTTTAGCTACTGCATGGAAACGACGATTCAGGCTGGCAATAAGGGTATTCCGATGGTCAGCGTTCCCGTTACGACTAACCCAAAAACCCGTGAATCACGCTTGTTTAACAGCATGTGGGAACACATTCGCAAGTCGATGGCCGCTATTATTCGGGCATTTATTATGTACCGACCGATCGCCATTTTTGCAACACTCGGCTCATTTTTGTTGATCTTAGGACTGGTGCCGTTTGTACGTTATTTTATTTTACTGATAGACGAGGGCAACCCAAGTAGCCACCTGCAGTCACTGCTTTTAGGGAGCGTATTTTTGATTGGCGCCTTTTTGTGCATGGCCCTATCGGTCATTGCCGACATTATCCGCACCAATCGTATTTTGATTGAAGAAACACTCGAACAAATCAAAGCTCAACGTTACGGTGGCCAGTCTAAATAAATACGGTATAATGCCTAGCATATTAGCCGAAAATTAAGGGAGCAATACTATTAGCGACATTACGAACTTGCGGGCCAAGCCAGAAACCGAAGACTTTGCCCACAAATACACCGAAGAAGGCCAAGGCAAAGTTGGCGGTAAATTAATCGACGGCTACTTTAATTCGGTTAATAAATTAGTTGATGCCAGCGACATAGCCAGCCGCAAAAGTGGCCTAGCCATCGAGCTCGGCGCTGGCGAAGGCTTTTCTACCGAACGCCTCCGCAAAATGCTACCCAAGCAGATCACGTTGGAAGCATCAGAGTACGTCGCTGATTTAGTGCCAAAAGCCCAAGAACGCAACCCCGACGTTGTAGTTCGCGAAGAAAGCGTCTACGAAATTCAAGCCGCCGATAACACCTACGATATGATCTTTTTACTAGAAGTCATGGAACACTTGGACTACCCCGACAAAGCACTCGAAGAAATCGCCCGCGTTCTAAAGCCAGACGGCTACTTAGTGCTAGGCGTCCCGCGCGAACCACTGTGGTGCACGCTAAACATGGCCCGTGGCAAATACCTAAAGCACTTTGGCAACACTCCCGGCCACTTTAACCACTGGCCAAGCTTTATGCTAAAGCGCTTTGTTGGTAAACACTTTGGACCTGTAGTGGTGACGCGTAAGCCATTGCCTTGGACGCAGGTTTTAGCGCAGAAGCGCTAAAGCCTTTCCATGCGCTCAATAATGGCCGTAGTAGAGGTGTCGACATCGCTCCGAGGCAGAATAACCAGCTTTGATTCTTCCATAATGTTCCAAAATCGTGGGTCAGCGCCATCGGTGGCGTAAATATCAGGCTGCAGCTTATTAACAATCTTGGCATGGATCGGGTCAATTTCGCTCGGAGCACTCCTAGCCGGATCGACAAATACATAATCTACGGTTCTAAGTTGATTCAGCATATGAACTCGCTCGTTTTCGGGAACAATTGGTCGCTTCGGACCTTTTCGAGCCTTTACTCTATCGTCGCCGCTAACCATTACTACGACAATATCACCAAGGGCTCTCGCAGCGTCAATATAGCTCAAATGACCGACATGAAGGAGGTCAAAAGTGCCACTAGTTAATACAATTTTTTCGTTTTGGTGTTGGCTACGAATGTCTGCGAGGTTTTCTAGTCCAACGATCATTAATATATATTAGCATTAATAGAGCATATTGTCAATTATCCTTTACTGACCCCCCTTACTTTTTGTTGCTAGGAAGCACTCACGAATCTAACGATTTCGTCCTTATCTACAGCCTCAAACTGGGTGGTGTCAACATACATAATTTTGTTTGATAACTGCATAGGAGCATGCGCATCATGAATCTTAAGATCACTCATAATGGCGTTCCAAAGTACGGGTAAATACCACCTACGATCGTGATGTCCTGGGTGGCGCATTTTGGACTCATTCCGCATCACAAATCTCTTAAAAGATGTAAGTCCCCGAGCGTAACAATGCACTTCAACGATAGTCATAGTTTTGCCATTGAGTAACTTTTCTAGGTGCTTCTTATCATTTCCAATAAAGTTAGACTCAAGGACTAAATCTTTGTCATTCTCAAGGTAGCCTGCCAAACCGTTAAAGTACTCCTCCTTTGCTTTCCGCTCGTACCAACTGTACTTCCATGTTGAGATGCTTTCGGTGTCAAACAAATGCTCCTTAACAACATCTTTGGCATAATAAATGCAATTAAGCCCACGGGCGACGTGCTTACCGATCTCGGATTTGCCCGTTGCTTCAGCTCCAGAAATAATTATCAGCTTCATGACTTGACTATAGCAAACAAAAAGAACTCCTTACGAAGTTCTTAAGCATAATCAATTTGGTGACCCTTGAGTCTCCGCTTTTTAACTCGATAGTGGCGGAGGTGGTTTGGTGGAATGATGTTATCCGTAACATTAGTGCGGAGCCTCCCCTGTTAGGGACGAACTAGTGTGTGCAATCCATTCCCCTTTAGGGAATAGAAGGTATAGATCGTCTAAAGATCAAAGGTAGACATAATTGGTAGGTGGTCAGAAAAGTCCGTCTTTATGATTTCTGACGATGTACAACGCATGTCGGAAGAGACAAATACGTAATCTAGCCGCCAATTAAGCTCGTACTCTTTAAAGCTATCGTGATCAAACGGTTTTGTAGTCCAAGTCTTTTCTGAAAAATCTGGTCCACAGTGACGAAGTATCTTAGTCAGCTTGGTGACGGTGTAAGAGTCGGGTGCAGAGTTTAGATCTCCAGAGAAAATGTAGCCTTTCGATTTTAGTAAGGGGAGTAGGTTATCGACCTCATTTTTCTTAGCCTCAGTAATCTCAAACCTTGGAACATATGACAGATGAGCAGTACCGACTGTGACCATAGCGTCGCCGACTTTAACGTCAGCTTCAATGTAGACACGTCCTTCGTGCGAATAGTCCGTAAACTCAGCGGAAGGCTCTTGTACGTGGCGTGCAAACGTACGAAGAAGTGGATATTTGGAGAATATACCATTCCCGATTGCTTTCATTTCATGATCATCTTCCCACCGGTTGGCCTCTTTAAAGTAAAAGTGCATGCCTGTTTTTTCGGCAACGTAATCAGCAGTGTTGGCAATACCAAGATTATCAACGCAGTCAACAGCTAGTTCCTGAAGGCTAACAACATCAGGATCCAGCTCCTTAATAAGCTGCACGACGTTGCCAATCTTTTCCTTATACCAAATGTTCCATTGTAGGTGTTTTATGGTCATGGACTAACTATAGCAAAGAAGAATCGAACTATTTACCAGATACGAAAAAGCGCCCTAGTTCGTTCGGTGAACTTTTGGCGCAAATTCTTATCTGTAATTCTACTTTGGTGACCCCAAGGAGAGTCGAACTCCTCTTGCCGGGATGAAAACCCGATGTCCTAACCGATAGACGATGGGGCCGAGCGAGGAAGAGTTTAACAAAAATGTGTTTACATATTTTTATAAACTTTCCGAGCGAGGCTACATATGCGAAGCATATGGGGGCCGGTCAATGATTGTACGACGTAAACGTTGCCAATTAACTAAACCACCATACCACAACAGAGGCCAAAAGAAAATCCCCCAGTCTCTCGATTCAGGGGATTTTGCTTGGGAGGTTTTGTTTTGGAGCGGTCAGTCATGCTCGTTAACTAGCCGCATAGTACCACATAGTTGCGCTTATGGCTAGTATTTATCCACAGCCTTATACTGCCAGGCAGTCATGACGGCGTGTAGACACGCAAAGTCCCTCCGCACGCCAAGGCGCACGGAGGGCATGTACGAAGATTGGAGCGGTCAGTCATACTCGTCCGCTCTTGCATCGCTTACGCGATGGCTAACTAGCGGGCGTTCTGACGACGCAATACGATGCGGTACGCAACGGCTGCCAAAACGGTAACACCGGCGAACAACGCGGCAACATCACCAGGGCCAGTCTTTACCAATGTGGTAGGAGTGGTTGGGGTTACCGAAGTTATGGGCGTAACTGGAGTAGAGTTACACTTCGTCAAATCTTTTGTGTACGTAGTACTGTTAAAGTCAGTTTCGTTAATCGTAACGATTTTCTTAGTAGCTAGTTCACATACTTGGATCTTTACGACTGGGGGCGTTGTTTCACAAGCAATAACAGCGTTTAGCGCAACATAACGTTCGTTGTTAAGCGAAACAGCAACGCCGCCTGGCAGTGAAGCACCAGTCGTAGCAATGGTGTCGCTCATGGCACCCAGACGACCACCGTTACGGTCAAAGTATTCAGCAGAACCGGCAACATACTTGATGCTGGCAGTTTTGTCGGTCTTTACTGTTGCCGTGTCGGCAATTGCTGGGAAGCTAGGATCAGCGTTTGCATCAATGACAGTAGCCTTTACGCCAAAGCTCGTAGCTTGGTCGGTAGGAAAGGCGACCTTGACACTAACATCGCTAGCGACAGCTGGGCCAGCGTTGTGCAAGAACAGACGAAAACGAACTGTTTGACCACAAGTGGCGTTTGCTGGGTCATTGTATTGACCAGCGGCGCTCAGGTTTTTAACTTGAAAAATGTTACCACCACCAATGTTGCTGTAGTAATCGGCAGCACTGACGGGGCTGGCAAAAGCAAGTACAGGAAGTACGGCTACGCCAGCAATAATTGCAGATAGTTTCGACATATTATGTCTCCTTAAAAAGTATTAATTGATTTGGTGTAAGCAAACTAGGTAGGCATTGGTTTTCAATTTGGGTAATGCATCGGTTGTCGGGTCTTTTTGGGTTTTTGTCGCTCCTGGGGGGAGAGAAAAAACTTACTAGAGACACCGACAACCGATGATGATGCATTAACCACTACGGTTACGGATATTCGCTGTCTAGACTGGCTGTCTAGAGTTCCTTATTGCTGATCGAAGATCAGACGTCAGCTCCACCATCGTGGACGACCTGCGAGCAGGCGGGGTCAGAGGTAGCGGAGCCACCCTTGCTGTCCGTCACCTTCACAGTGAAGCAGACCTGACCATCCAAACCACTTGCGTGGAAGGTACCTGCGTAGGTGATCCATCCGTCGCTGTCAGTTCCAGTCATCATCCACTCGGACACCGTTCCCATGTTCTGGGGGGTGACCTGCGGGGTCTGAACGGAAACGGTCGCGCCGTCGGAAGCCTTGACTCGCGCCCAGATGTGAGCGGTCGCGTCGACCTCGTTCGGGTTGATGACCACGTGTGCCGGGGCGTTGACCTCGACCAGCGGGTTGTCGTGCGTCGATCCTCCGGTACCACACGTCAGTGTGATCTCACCGGCGGCGTTCGCTTCCCCGTTGGCCTTCGCCTTGACAGCAGCACTGCCCTTGGCCAAAGCCGCGGCGTCGCCGACGGCCTGCGCGAGCACGTACAGCTTCTCGCGAACGAGGATGCTGGTCGCAGCCGACGCACTCAGCGTGATCGATCCACGCAGAACGTCACCACTCGGGCAGGTCTTCTCACCGTAAACCGTGATAGAACCCTTGGACTGGTCCTCGACCTCCTGCTCGAACGTGACCTCGTCCTCGGTCTTGACCTGGATGGGGTTGACCACCATGGTCTGGAAGTGACCGTGGAAGTCGTTCAGACAGGACTGGGCGATGATGTACCACGTGCCCCCGATGAGGACCCGTCCGTAGATCTTGCGACCTTCGGCCTTCGCCTGTGCTCGGTTGGCAGGAGTGTCGGTCCACAGCACCGCGCCGTGCTCGTACTTAGTCGACCCCTTGCGCATCACCATGCTGGCACCGGGCGCGGGAGAGTTGGTGACGAACCCAGCCACGATGTTGCCGAGCCGACCGTTGTTCAGCCACTTGCCGATGACACGAACGACGCGAGCGCCTCCGGTCATCTTGTACAGCTGAGCACTGGTGGTCTTGGGCGTCACGTGAACCACGGGCGCGTTCTTGACTGCTTCGGGTGTGATCTGTACCGCTGTGTCAGGGCGCATCCAGGAAACCTGGGTTCGACCTTCCACTTCGGCGCGTACCTTGTCGTGTACAACGACCTTGTCGCTGGCCTCTGCGTAAACGCAAGCGGTCAGATGGATGGAGGTGTCGGTTGACGCAACACCATTCTTGCAGGTGTTGTCCGAGTCGGCGGCGGCCTTGTCAGCCTGGCGCTTGGTAACCCGCTTGGTCACGGACTGAGCCGGGACGACCTGCTGGGCGGCCTGTACCTGGGCGACGGGGGCCTTGTCGGGAGTCGAAGCCTGAACCGGTGCCGTGATGGCAACCAGCGATGAGGCGACGAACAGCGGACCGATCACCAGGCAGACGAGCCTGATGATGCGTTCGAACATGGAGTTCATGATGTGTCCTTTCGGGGACTGGAAGGCTTGGGTGGTTCAGGTCTTAGTTGAAAGGCATGGGCCTCCCAATTGCATTCGCATTCCTCCGAGAAGGGTACGACATTCCTAGCTGCGTATGTACGCAAACAAGAATGTCGCACCCAGGGGAGCACATTCATAAAATATCGTATGTAGTAGTTAATGCACGGGTTTTTAACCGCTCTAAGCGAGCCAAAAGACTCAAGCCGAACGGGGTTAAAAACCCATGTCTACCTAGCTTGCTAATTGATTTTTAACAAAACTAGTCTTAAACCGAATTGTTAAGTTTCAGGACCACCCTGGTGGGTATTTCCACCTCCCTGATGGTTAGCTAGATAATAGCATATCTAGCCTTAAATGTCAACTATTAGCATATGCTTTATGGCTGATTGCAATAGTCGCTAGCAGTATAGTTCTTTGTTGACGCTGGTATCTGTTAAATAGTTAACAGTTCGTAATAATGATTACAAGGTGGTGGGCGAAGCGGGAACGGGGGTCAAAATGACATAAATGAGAGCAATCTCGCTCAACACTCAGTCACTCGACCCCCGTTCCGCGTCCTACGTACCCCCTGAGACCAACCTCTCAGACGTCCAGGGTCTCCAAGCTGTTGTCAGTCATATCCTCCAGCTCCTGAAGTGTTAGGTTAGTGCGAAGAATGTTCACGGTATCGTGAGCGACAGCCTTGCGTGAACGCCACTTAGGCAACTTCGCCGACAGACGACTCCACAGACGCAGTACAGCCACCAGCCACTCCTCGTCGAAGACGATGAGAGCCACAGGCGTGACAGTCAGAGCGACGAGCTGCGCTAGATCGACAGTCGCCTGGGAGGCGATGAAGAAGTAGACGTAGAGGGCGGCAGCGCCGAGACCGAAGAACATAACCTTCCAGAAGTTGACATTCACAGGGTCCTTGAAGCCTCCGACGATCATCACGAACGAGAAGGTGAAGAACACCAGAGAGCCAATGCTCTGGACGGTAAACACCGACGAGTCAGTGTTGAACCACTCCCACATGGCGTAGCCAAACAAAGCCAGCCACAGCAAGCGCACGTACTTGAAGTACATGAACATTTCGAACTCCTTGATCAGACTCGGGGAAGAGTCAAATAGACGGGTCGATCAGGCTGTCAGGCTCTTGGTATCAAGAGGATGACTGAGCGCGCGCAAGTTTTGTACGGGCTCAGTCATCCTCCGATACAGAGGTACGTAGGATTGTTAAGCCAGCGCTAAAAGCGCCAGCTACATCTGTAAAACGGAGCACACTCACGTTACACAGAACTTATGGATTATACTATATTATACCACTTATGTCAATATTATGTGCCTTGGCTCCCCTGTTATTAAATAATTATTAACTTTTCGGCTAGGGCACTGGCGGGCCTTAAAACCCGATGCTATACTCGAATTATGAGCGTCACCCAGCCCACATTACAGTCCATCGCCGGCAGCGTCGACAATCTAACGGCCGCCATGAGCGAGTTTGCCAACGCAACCAATGCTCGCTTTGACGCGATCGATGAACGCTTTACCGGCATAGATACAAGATTAGACGGTATGGACGAGCGATTTAACAAAATAGATGCACAACTTACAGCAATGCAGTCCGAGCAAATGCAGCTCCGTAACTGGCTACACAACATAGATGAGCGGCTTGCCAAAGTAGAAAACAGCGTGTTGGGAATCTCTAACGATATTAAAGAAATCTACAATCGCCTTGTTGTGCTCGAAAAACACGCCGCAGCAGCAAGCATTAGCCCGGCCAAGGCGCGCTTATTGCGCGCCGAAATGAATCAGTTACTTGTTTGGGCGCGGCAAGTCAGCCGCAAAACGGGAGTAATATTGCCGCCAAAGCTTCGCTAAGCGTCGGCTTCAGGTGCAAGCTTGCTCTTAGAGAACACAAATCCAAAGGTACTGCCCTTGCCCTCTTCGGTCTCGAATATAATAGCGCCACCTTCAGCGGCAACCACCTTTTTGGCCATAAATAAACCAAGGCCAGTGCCATCGGGGCGGGCTTTACGGGCATTGCCGGCGCGGTAGAACTTAGTGAACAAATGCGGTTGTTCGTGCTTTGGTACGCCAATACCGTCATCAATTACGCGCAGTTCAACCGAGGCAGGTGTTTCTACCAGCTCAACTTTAATGTGCCCGCCGGCGGGAGTGTAGTAAATGGCGTTATCCACAAAGTTCATAATTACCTGGCGCGTCTTGGTTTCGTCGAGCATCAAATTCGGGAAGTCCTTAGGCATGTCATAGGTCAATTGCAACTGGCGCCCGGCGGCAGTTTCTTTAAGCTGGACAATTTCCTGAGACACCACCTCTGCCAGATTAACAGGGGTGCTCTCGATAATAAATTTGCCGGTTTTAAGGCGCGACACATTCAGCAGATCGGCAATTAAGTACACCATGCGCTGCGAACTAAAGAATGACTGTTCCAGCAGCTTGCGTTGCGTAGCGTTGATCTTACCCGCATCGCCCTCCAACACCATGCTGGTATAGCCTTTAATCGAAGTTAACGGCGTGCGCAATTGGTGGCTGGCCATACTCACAAAGTCATCTTTGGCTTCGTCGAGGGCTTTCAGTTTTTCGTTGGTTTTACGCAGTTTATGGGTCGCGTCATCAACTTTTTGCTGCATGGTAGCGGCAAAGTTTTCGATTTCTTCGTAACGTAGGGCGTTTTGGATTGCAATAATCAATTCGTTAGCAACCGTGTCCAGTACCTGAAAGTCCTGGCCGGTAAAGGTGTTACCACTCCGTTTTGGCCCTAGCACAATGTAACCCATATCTTCGTTGGGCTTTTTAAGATTAGCGCTCAGGCGCACTATGGCACCGACGTTATTCTGGCGCAGCGTGTCTCGTAGCACTATTTGCTGGTCGTCTAAAAAGTCGGTGGCAATAACGCTGAGGCGAATTTGCGAAATTACCATCCGGTTTGACAGCAACTCAACGGGGTTAAACGGCAGTTTTTCGGTACCAATTATGCGCATACCGCTCGATTCACCGTCTTTTATAGCTATAGAACAAGAGCTTACCTTTAAGCTGTCCATAATGGTCATTGAGCTCTGTTTTAACAGATTATTCAGATCGACCGTCGATACTAGCACCTTATTTAAGTGGTCAAATAACTCCTGCGACTCATAAGCGTCACGAAAGAAGATTTTGTTGGTCAGCCGATCAAAAGTCTTGCGGAACCGCTGAAACAGCAGCCCCGAAACCCCAGTAGCAAGGGCTAAGAATATCTGAGTGCCAAGCGGAATACTCAGGTTAAAGACTGCTTGAGCAAACCCAAACACCAAAAAGCCGTAGGCTAAAGCCAGCACCACCACCGAAAATAGGTAGCCAATTGATCGTGCCAGAATTGGCCGAATATCAAACAACTTATGGCGAATAATCGCATATCCCGTCAAACCCACAATAAACAGCGAAAACAGTGGCCCAAATCGGCTACTACTCCAGCTGTCCAGCACCAGTGGCAACAGTACATTCGAAGTTATTGTAAAGATGGCAAACAGTATTAAACCGGCTACTACGATGCGAATTTGATCTTTTTCGGTGGCACTCTTAGTATGCCGTGACTGGCTCATAAAGTTACGGACTGTTAGCGCAGCTCCTTCAATAATTATCAGCACAAAAACGTAATACAGCGGCCCAATATGTAGCTCGGCGCCCTGCTCACCAATCGTCACCGAACTAATAATCAACGGGGTTAAGGTTACAAGAGCGGTTGCTAATAGCAATGCCGGCTGCACGGAACTGAGCTTGTCAGCATGCGCTAAGCGTCGAGGAAAGTTGCGACTCAATAAAATGACACACAATAAAATAAGCAATCCGGCAGCCAAGGTTAATCGAGTCAACCACAGGCTCAGAGATGCCTGAGAAACATGGTCAGCTGCAAAGTTAAGCGTCGTCCAAACAACTATTGACGCTGATAATCCAGCAAAAATTTGATTAACCCTAGAGTGCGGGCTACGCAAGTAAATTGCCACAGCCAGTACTAAATTGGTAATATCGCATACCAGCAATATCAGGAGTTCAAAGCTCATGCTTATAATTGTAAGCTAAACGCCGCCCTACCACCATCCCAGATATGCCGGAAGATCTAGTGTTCTTCGGTTAGCCGGTCACCATAACTCGCCAATTCGTCAACAAAGGCGCCCGCACCAATGCTTTCAAAGTAGGTGTGAATCTCGTCGGTATTCATAATAACCGGCACTGTTACCGAGCCCATGTAGTCTCGACCAGGACCGATTGGGGTAATCGCTGGACCAAATAAGCTAGTAAACCTACCCAGATATTCTTCATCAAAACTAGCTAAGATATT
>CAYXYX010000015.1:0-13668 GCA_964469755.1 uncultured Candidatus Saccharibacteria bacterium
AGGTCATCAGCAGCGTGGCAATGTGGCTACCGTCAACATCGGCATCGGTCATGATGATAATGCGGTGGTAACGGAGGCCGGTAATACTAAATGAATCTTCAATACCAACACCTAAAGCTTTAATAAGACTCAAGATTTCGTTGTTAGCCAGCATTTTGTCCAAGCGAGCGCGTTCTACGTTCAGCACTTTACCGCGCAGCGGTAAAATTGCCTGGGTTTTGCTGTCACGCCCTGATTTAGCCGAACCACCGGCCGAGTCACCCTCTACCAGGTAGATCTCAGAGGCCGAAGGGTCTTTGCTGGAACAATCAGCCAACTTACCAGGCATACTAGCGCCGTCCAAGACACCCTTACGAAGGATGTTATCGCGTGCAGCACGAGCCGCCTTACGCGCACGGGCAGCGAGCAATGCCTTGCCAACAATTTTGCGGGCCACTTGCGGGTGCTCTTCGAGGTAGTAATTAAGGTATTCACCTAGGACGGTTTCGACGTAACCACGGATTTCGGGGTTACCGAGCTTGTTCTTGGTTTGACCTTCGAACTGTGGATCCGGTAATTTGACCAAAATAATGCAGGTAATACCTTCACGGGTATCTTCACCGCTCAAGTTCTCTTCTTTTTCTTTGAGCAGGCCCTGTTTGCGAGCGTAGTCATTAATAACGCGCGTTAAAGCCGCCTTAAAGCCCGTTAAGTGCGTACCGCCATCGGGGTTAAGCACGTTATTGGCGAAGGTTTTGACCGTTTCGGTGTAAGCATCGGTGTACTGCAGCGAAATTTCGACCTGCACGTCTTTAACGGTCCTATCGACGTAAAAAATGTCGTCATCGACGACTTCTTTACCGACATTTAAGTGCTTTACATAGCTCTGAATACCGCCTTCGAAATAAAAGGCGTAGCGCTTACCGGACGCTTCGTCGCTCAAAGAGGTGTGAATGCCCTTTGTAAGATAGGCGGCGTGACGCAAACGGTCCAAAATGGTGTCGTAGCTGAAGGCGATTTCTTGAAATATAGTAGCGTCAGGATAAAAAGTGATCTCGGTGCCGGTATGATCAGTTTTGCCTACCACTTTAAGATCGGATACGGGCACCCCGCGTACGTATTCTTGATGGTGAATTTTGCCTTCGCGGTGTACGTCAATGATAAAACGTTCGCTCAAAGCGTTCACAACGCTCGAACCAACACCGTGCAGACCGCCGGAAACTTTGTAGCCGCCATCGCCGAATTTACCACCGGCGTGCAGCACTGTCAGGACAGTTTCGACCGTGCTTTTGCCAGTTTTAGGGTGAATATCGGTCGGGATACCACGACCATCGTCAATAATCTTAACGCCGCCGTCGGCTAATAACTCCACACTCACTGCGGTTGCGTAGCCAGCTAAGGCTTCGTCGATACCGTTGTCGACGATTTCCCACACCAAGTGGTGCAGACCTTCGATACCGGTACCACCAATGTACATACCAGGACGCTTGCGTACTGGTTCTAGACCCTCAAGAACTGTAATTTGATTGGACGAGTATTCGTCCTTTTTAGCGTTTTTTGCCACCATATATAGACCTCTGGTTTACCCTCATTAGACTGTTTTAGATTTGTCCCACTGCTATATATTATAGCTGATTATTAGCCCTTCTACAACGGGAGTGCCCCAGCGTAGCTATTGTGTGTAAAATCACTTGTCAGTTGTTACCTCTTGTGGTTAAATAACGCTGATCCCTAAAAATAAAAACATCTATATATGTTCGAAAAACTACTAGCCAACCTTCCCTACAACCCCGGCCTTAGCAAACAGATCGGTTTTTATGCGCGCCGCATGCGCCACGAAGAATCAATCCGCCGCACCGGTATGGTCTTTATTGTGCTGGCCTTTATGGTGCAGTTTTTTGCCTTTATAAGTCCGCCTCAATCCACCACTGCCTATTCCAGTAGTGACATGATTAACGGCGGTATTAGCTCTAAGCAAGATGCTGAAGCTGCCTGCCGCCAAAATATTAAAAATTACCGCGACGTACTATGGAACTTTGGTATTGATTGCCAAGACGTGGCCAACTCGCATATCGACAGCGTCCGTTCTACCGATTATGACAATCGCTTGTTCTCCTTAAGCTGGTTACCTTACGGCGGTACCAACCCTCACTCTGGTAAACCCACCGACGAAACGCCCTATAACTTAGCCAAAGTCTCCGAAACAATTTACGCTCGCCGCTTAATCAGCGCCGACACTATCCCCTACAGCACCTATCAGGTGTTAAAGGGTACCACCAGCAATGGCAAAACCTTCTTTATTATGTTTGGGTGCGGCAACTTAATGCTGATTGGCGTACCAAACCCTGTGCCACTTTGCCATTATGGCGGCGAAGTGTACTACGCAGGATCTAAAGAGTGCAACCCTCCTCCTGTAACTCCTCCTACGCCACAAACACCTTGTCCTTATGATGCTTCTATTCCGGCAACCAACCCCAAGTGCCAGCCATGCAAGTTTAACAAGCACATTTCTAAAGATAGTCCTAAGTGTCAGCCCTGCTCCTATGACTCATCGATTCCGAAGGACAGCAACAAATGTAAGCCCTGCCCTTACAACGACAACATTTCTAAGGACGATGCCAAATGTAAACCCTGCAAAGATGCTCTGAGCAGCGAAAATGCCGTAGCCTGCGTGGTTCAGCACAAATCCGCGGCCAACGTCACACAGGCGATAGCCGACGCTGATGGCAGCACCGCTCAACCGAATGACGTTATAAGGTACACCTTATTTGCTCAGAACAAGGGTAAAGCTACCGTCAAAAACTACGTCATGCAAGAAAACCTGAGTGATGTGCTGGATTACGCAACTGTGGTCAGTTTGCACGGTGGTACTATCAGTAAAACTGGCTTAGTGAGCTGGAAGCCCGCCAACATAGCCTCAAAGGTCAGCCTGACTCATCAGATTACCATCCGTGTAAAAAACCCTATCCCGTTAAATACACCACCCGTCAGTGACCCCAGTCATTTTGATCACATCATGACGAACGTCTACGGCAACAGCGTAAACATTAAGCTGCCGCTACCAGCGAACGTCGGCACTGTTGTGACTGTTAGTAGTACGCTACCAAACACCGGCCCTAGTGGCGGCCTCATGGTTGCCGTGTCGATAATGGTTATAGCTGGCTTCTTCTTCGCCCGCGCCCGACTACTGGTTAACGAAAGTATGATTGTCATGCAAGAAACCACCAGCGGAAGGCTATAGCAATGAGCGAACAGCTTCCCGCCAGCCCCGAACAAACCGTCGAAACCCCTATCGTTACGACCGAGCGTCCCAAAGCTGCCGAATATAGTAACGCCGAAAAAGCCGAGCACATCCACGAGGCTCAAGCCGCAGTAGCAGCTGAGTCGAGCACTTCTGAGCAACCGGTGGTGCCCCAAGACCCCAAGCCCGACCACGGCGTCCATCTCATCGATAAAGCCGGTAAACGCTTGCGCTTGCACAAGAACCTAACTCAGGTTCAAAACCGCCTCAAACCAACCGAAAAAGCCTTCAGCAAGGTCATACACCAGCCACTCGTTAGCCGTGTTAGCGATTCCGCAGCTAAAAACGTCACTCGGCCATCTGGCCTGCTTGGGGGCGGTATCGTAGCCTTCATTGGCAGCCTTACGTACTTGTACTTGGCCCGACACGTCGGCTTTACGTACAACTATCTATTCTTTTTGATTTTCTTTATAGGTGGATTTGCACTTGGCGTTCTAGCCGAATACGGCGCCTACTGGCTGCGCCGCTCCGGTGCTCGCTAATCTGACTTTAATTCTTCGGCCTGGGTTAGATTACCAGCTCGATCAATAAATATCGTATCGCCGTCGTTAACTGGTGACTTAGTCGGTTCTGGCTTAGCCGCTGATCGTAAGCTCAGCTTTAACTCATCAGCTATCTTATCAACTTCTTTACGGTCAAGTTCTTCGCTCGAAATATTTTGCGTATCCGTGGATGGGGTCGGTTCAGGTGTAGCAGGTGGTTCGGCTGGAGTAATCTTAGGTGCTGTCGGTACTACAGCTGGTGGCGTATAAGCTGCTTTTGCCGAAGGCGCCGGCGCCGGTGGTGGTGGCGTGATTGTTGCCGCAGTTGCCGGACGCTTACTGAGCCACTCATCCAGGAACGAACCCCCAGATGCCGGTACTGCAGTTGGAGCGACAGGCTTAGTCTGCCATGGGCTGCCACCTGTGGCACCAGGAGTAGCCTTAGCGCCAAACGGTGAGGCAGCTGGCGCCATCGATGGCGCAGGCGTTGGTTCCTTAGTTGTAATACGCTCGAATATCTCGGCTTCGACTGTGGCTTTAGGGCGGCCATACTTGGCCGCCGAAAGTTGCTTAAGTGCGGCTGCCAGCTTGGGATTTGGCGTACCGAGTGGCGGCAGCGTTGCCATACTAAACGGTTGCGTCGGCACCCCGCCAACGAGGGTACGAACGATAGTGTTGTAGTTCGGCACGCGCAGCAGATCATCACCGTCAAAGGTCGGCTGGAAGTAACGGCTCATGCTATCAACATCATTCTGTCCAATACGGAAGCTGACAATGGTGCCCATGTTACCAAATACGGCATCACGGATTTCTTCGGTTAACTGCGTAGTAAATTGGTTAGCCACGATCAGGTTTAGGTGATACTTTCGCGCTTCGGACATGATGGTCGCAAAGCTGTCAGTCGAAAAGTTCTGAAACTCATCTACATACAAACTAAAATCAACGCGGTCTTCTTCTGGAATGTTGGCGCGGCTCATGGCAGCGGCCTGGAACTTCATTACAAAAATCATACCCAGCAGTTTGGCGTTTAATTCACCTAAGCGGCCCTTACTCAAATTCACTAGTAGTATCTTTTTGTTATCCATAACATCACGTAGGTCAAAGGCCGATTTATTTTGGCCGATTATGTTACGCATCATTTCGTTACTTAGGAACGCGCCGAACTTAGAAACGAACCAACTAACCACCTCACCGAACTCGTTAGAGCGTTGTGATTGCGGCATTTCCTTTTGCCAAAATTCTAGGACGTTCAGATCTTTAACATGTTGTAACTTTTGCTTCACATACTGCGGATCGCGGAATAACTTCGGTATATCTACGAACGTACCACCTGCGGGATCAGCCATGATGGTTAAAGCCGCATTGCGAAATAAGTGCTCATAACGCGGTCCCATGATCCCCTGATGTTGTGGATCATACAACTTGTATAGCATGTTCAGCGCTTCTTGAATCAAAAAGTCCTTTTGATCCGGGTGATTAAATTCGAACAAGTTTAGTCCCATTGGGAAGTCCATATCGGCTGGCGAAAAGTAAATAACGTCCTCAGTTCGTTCCTTCGGAACCATCGAAAGTAGTGCCTCAGCAGTGTCACCATGCGGGTCAACAAAGGCAAAACCGTTGCCCTTAATCATGTCCTGCAGCGCCAGGTTTTCTAGGTATACCGACTTACCTACACCCGTCTGCCCAACCACATACATATGTCGTTGGCGGTCCTGTACTGCCAATCTAATCGGCTTTTTGGCACCTCGGAACATGTTATACCCCAGCAGCATGCCTTCTTCAGGGATATTGCGCGGGCCATCAACCTGCTTAGAATCCTGGCGCGTCAACTGCGAGGTAGGAATGTTTGATTGGTCTGGAAAGTGAAACAACGTTGCCAGCTCAACCGAGTTCAGAATCATCATATTATTACGCTGTGGGAACAGCCGCATTATATAGTCATTAGTTAGCTTCGAGACGTCCTTAGCCGGATTAAAGCTAAACCCGTTCTTACCCGGCGCGTCATATAAAGAGAAGCTAGCTGTTATGTTACTCATAATCGCCTGGGAGCGCTGTAACACATTAGAAGATACTACGACACGCAGCAGGACTTCGTACCCTGGGTAGCGGGTTTTTTCGTCGATCGCATCAAGCGTTGCCTGTTCCATATTACTTAGCTCAGGCTTGGACTTGTCGTTGCCATCCTTGCCATCATGCTCTGGGGGCTTAGCCAAGGCCACAGCGAAGCTCTTAGCCCAATCACCAGCTATTGCCGCTCCTTTACTATCTTTGTCGCCCTTACGCTTCGAGCTCGCCACCGACGATGCTGATTTACGCCAACTGGGATTAGCTGGACGCATCAATATCTGTATACCCACACCGTCTTCTTTATCGAGCGTCGACAAGGCATTGAGCAATGACTGCATGGCATCACGCTTTAGATCTTGGTAGGTCGCAATCGGGTAGGCGAAGGATTCTTTAAGTTCAAACTCGCCACCAACAACCGCATTAATCTTGCCGATCTTATTGAAAATATTGTGTTCGGATCGCTCCTCCAAACGGGCTGATGGGTAGGCACTGCTAATGGCCTGCTTAACAACTTCAACGAGTGCAATTGGTACCGAAGCGTAGAACGAAATGAAGCCTTCACTGCCTACAATTTCGAACGCAAAATGGCGTTGACCGTAAAAATTACTTTTAAAGCCTTTCTGTAAGGTGCTGGCAATAATGTTGTAAATAATTTGGGCTTTAGATATTGTTTCGTCTACAACATCACGTAGATCACGACTGCCCATGTCCAAGTCATCGCTGGGAGGCGGTAAGTGAATGTATAAAGGCACCATCTTGAGGCTGCGCTCGTAGTTTTTCTGCTCTCGGAAGTTCTTTTGGGCTTGCAAATAGATAATCGGAGCCACAACTATCGCTAGTATCAAAAGCGCTAACCCAATAAAAATAATCGTTGTCATATTAACTTCAATCTTCCGCTTTTATGGTTTTTCCGTAGCGTTTTTGCATATAATCTGCGCGTAAACTACTAAACTGTTTGCTCTGCTCATATGGATCATGGGCCGTAGCATGCATGATGTGTTTTGCCTGCTGCACCCACTCTTTTTCAATAAGATCGCCGTCGTCGGCAAGCTCCGGCAGACTGTCGGCAGCGGCTGCTGGCGGACCTGCTGGTGCGACTGACTGTGGCTGCGAATTTTGACTAGCCGCTGCTACTGATTCTGGCACAGGCACGGCCGGCAAACTCGGCTGCTGCTGAGAGTCTGATTGTGGTGTAAGAGGATTTTTTGAAGCAAAAGGCTGCATAACACTTCGTATTATACAGTTCTGACTGAGTTAATAAAACGAAATAGCCCTATTCGGGCGCTGCTTTTTTACCATAACCGAGATATAGATACGCTAACAGGGCTAGCGGCAGCAATGTGGCCACATCTTTAACGGTTAATTGCCCGACTGATTGCAATCCGACCAGTACGACAACAATTGCCGCCCCATATCGTAAAAAGCGCGTACTCAGGGAGTGCGCACGTGTGCCGTATTGTTTAAACGCCCCAGCAATTGAACTCGCTAGGGCAAAAACTGTCATTCCAAGTAACACGTATCCCGTAATCAGCCATAGCGCACTGGCCTTACTGGGGTCAACAGCCGTAAAAACTACCAAATCCGCCGCAATAAGAGCAGCAAAGGTGTGTAGATGTCGGTTGTGTAGTAGTGTTTGTTTCATATTTATCGGGATAATGGCATGCCTGGGCAGAGGCTAAGCACACCAAACATAACTTGGAGCCGGGACACCAAATCCGCCGCAAATAAATGACTATTAGGCGCTTGGTGTCCACAGCAGACTGACCGCT
The DNA here is from genome assembly GCA_964469755.1 of uncultured Candidatus Saccharibacteria bacterium. GTDB lineage: Bacteria > Patescibacteriota > Saccharimonadia > Saccharimonadales > UBA4665 > JAGQNO01. The sequence goes on from CAYXYX010000015.1 coordinate 7,599, forward strand.
CCATAAGCCTTTAGGGCTTAAAGGAGCGTTATTCCCACGTCGGGTTGATGTCCCCTCATACAAATTGTAAGTAACCGTTTTTGTTTTTGACTTACCCTCATAGGCTAGCACGGAAGTGGCATTTTGTCAATCCGCTCATGCTTTTACGCGACACCAGAACGACGAGTCAATTTGCCTAAAACTGCTCATGGCCAAAGCAAATACGAAAATGCTTATGATTTGTTACGGAAAATTCCACAATTGCTACAAGCAGTTATTTTCACCCCTGTTAGCAATAATACTGAACACCTAGAATAAGCTGCGATTTTTGGCTTCTCAAGTTATACACAGCTTTCTATCAAAAATAACCATAAAAGTTATTGACGGCAGCTCCGTAGCAAGTTATATTATCTGTAGCACTGAACAAAATAAGTGCTCAAAAACAAAAAGCTACAAACAGTAATAACGGCTTCTCGCAAGCCGTTATTACATAGAAAAGCTTTAACCAAAACCTTCAAAACAAGACCAAAAGATTAAATAAAAATTACATTCTCGCATAAACAGCTTGTCCCAAAACCGGACAAGCTGTTTTACTTATAGGCCTAGGGGAGAGAAAGTTTTAGGGTTAACCATGAGCAGCTTATGTCGCAGCATGGTGGGCATTGGCACGGACGGCATCATCATAGACATTGAATGTCACTTATCAAATAACTTACCAGCTATCATTATTGTAGGCTTTGCCAGCAAAGCCGTTAACGAAGCCAAGGACCGCCTGCGTGGCGCTTTTACCAGCAGCCGGCTGGATCTGCCGCGGCGGCGCATCACCATCAATTTGGCACCGGCCGACATTCCGAAGAGCGACAGCGGACTCGACTTGGCCATTGCCCTCAGCATCCTGGTAGCCAGCCAGCAAATCATGGCCATTGAACCCACTTGTCTGGCAATTGGCGAACTCGGTCTTGATGGTGGTCTGCGCCCTGTGCGCGGCATCATTGGCAAACTACTAACTGCTCGCCAGCGCGGCATAACAGAGTTTTACATACCGCTGGCAAACCTCCAACAAGCGCAGCTCATCCCAGGTATACGGCTATACCCCTCTGCCAGCTTGCGTCAGTTCTACGAACACCTAGCCGGTCAGCACGATATTACCCCTATAGACACGGGTGCCGGAATCTATGCGCCGGCTCCGTTGGCAGCCCCAGAGCAGCCCGCGCTGAGTGAGGTCGTCGGTCAAACGCTCGCCAAGCGCGCCCTGATTATTGCTGCGGCGGGCGGGCATAATGTGCTGCTTACCGGACCGCCGGGCACGGGCAAAAGCATGCTGGCTCGCACCCTGCCAGGCCTACTCCCGCCCCTCAGCCACGAAGAAATGCTAGAGGTGACTCAGGTCAGCAGCCTAGTAAACAACAATTACGATCAGCTCAGCCAGCAACGACCGCTGCGCAGCCCACACCACAGTGCCAGCGATAGCGCCATGATTGGCGGTGGTGCCGGCCTGCGGCCGGGCGAAATCAGCCTCAGTCACCGGGGCGTACTACTGCTGGATGAGTTCCCCGAATTCAACCGTGGAACGCTCGAGGCGCTGCGACAGCCGCTCGAGGACCATGTAATCAGCGTGTCCCGCGCCAAGCAGAGCGTGCAGTTCCCAGCCAACTTCATATTGGTGGCCACGGCCAACCCCTGCCCCTGCGGTTATCACGGATCGATAGACCCAACCTGCATCTGCCAGCCGGCCCAACTAGTGCGCTACCAGAGCAAGCTGTCGGGGCCCATTCTGGATCGAATTGATCTAGCCTGTAACGTGCACCAAGTAGATCATAAAAAGTTGCTCAACCAACCAGGGGCTCATGATGACGCCAAGGACCGCCAACAAATCGCCGATGCCCGCAAAACACAGGCCGAGCGTTATGGTGACACCACGCTCAACAGTAACGCTACCAACGCCGAACTGCGCCGGCACGCCCGACTGCAAACGGCAGCTACTGCCGAGCTCAACCGATCGGCCAATCAGCTCAAGCTATCCGCACGGGGCTATTTGCGGGTTATTAAGGTGGCGCGGACCATCGCGGACCTCGAGAACTCCCCTGTTATCACGGCCGCCCATATCAGCGAATCGCTGGCCTACCGTCGGCGACCAAATACTGGGCGGGTTTGACCTCTGGGGCTCCATCTGTTAAAATGCTTGTAATTACCAACAAGGAGAGTCGCAATCGCTAAATATACACGCCTGAATGGGCAAATTCAGGCAGCTGAACTTCGAGTAATTGACGAAGAAGGCAACCAACTGGGTGTGCTGACGCGCCGCGAGGCGCTACAATTGGCCGAAGAACGCGAACTGGACTTAGTCGAGGTTTCACCCGACGCTAAGCCACCAGTCGCTCGCATCGTCGATTGGGGCAAGTTCAACTATCAACGCACAAAGCAGCAGCAAAAGAACCGCAAAGTCGCCAAGGCAACGGAACTCAAGCAAATGCGCTTCGGGCTAAAGATCGGCGAACACGACCTAGCCATCAAGCTTGGTAAAGTTGCTAAGTTCTTAGACGATGGGCACAAGGTCAGATTGACCGTCGTGTACCGCGGACGAGAACAAGCCCACAAAGAAATCGGCTTTAGACTAGCCCAAAAAGTCATCGATGACTTTGGCGATTCAGTCGCCGTAGACCAGCAACCACAACTTGCCGGTCGCCAACTGAACTTTGTGGTCCACGCGACTGGTAAGCGAAAAGTAGTTGATGTAATGAACACAGCAAAGACAAGCGATTCAACAGAGATAGAAGGAGAAAAGTAATGCCCAAACTAAAGACCCACAGCGGCACCAAAGACCGCGTTAAGATCACCAAGAACGGCAAAGTCCGTGCTGGTCACCCAAACACGAACCACTTTCTGAGCAAGAAGAGTGGTAGCCGCAAGCGCAGCCTTTCGGGGCTCGGTACTCGTACCGGCACGATGGCTAAAACCATCAAGCGCAGCCTCGGTAAATAACCCTGGCTCGGGCTGGGATCTCGGCTTCACCTTATGCCGATGACCGCCTTAAATGACAATAACAACATAATCTGGTATAATTGCCACAAATAAGGAGATACTATGCGAGTAAAACGAGGCGTTGCCGCCCACAAGAAACATGTAAAAATCCGTAAAGCGACTAAAGGCTTTAGTCACGCTAACCGCGCCAGCGTTAAGCGCGGCCGCCAAGCCGTCACTAAAGGTTTGCAATTTGCTACCCGCGACCGCAAAAACAAGAAGCGTACTTTTCGCCAGTTATGGAACGCCCGCATCAACGCCGGCGCTCGCCTTAACGGCACTACCTACTCTAAGTTGATCGCTGCCCTCAAAGCTGCTGATATCACCATCGATCGTAAGATCCTGTCTGAATTAGCTGTTAACGAACCAGCTGCCTTCACGGCAATCGTCAAAGCTACCCAAAAATAGCCTTTAGCGTTTAGCACTTAAGCCGCCCCTCGTGGGCGGTTTTTTGTTGCCTGCATGTATCTTACAGCGGCCAGCAACGGTCGGCGGTCGGCGTCTGGCGAACGGCGAACGGCGAGCGGCGATATTTTTATATTCCTTTTTTTGCGTTATAGCATATATGTTATAAATATAGCAAAGATGCTATATTGCAAAATTTATAGTACGCAATTATCGCCATACCGGCCCATTTAAGCCCTGCCAAAAGTCCGAAAACAGCAAAAAACCTCGCCGTAAAGCGAGGTTCTCAGAGAGTCAGACTATCCGTAAGCCGGGTTCTGTTCTAGCTAACCATCTATCTAGGCCACGGATTGCTCCGCGGCTCGAGCGGATCTTATGGCCATACTCCGCGGGAACGTATGTGAGCATAACCTCCTTGCAGCAGACAGGGTTTACCCCTGGTGTACGTCGCCGCACAACACTGTGAGCTTTTACCTCACTCGTTTCACCCTTACCTCCGAAGAGGCGGTATCGTTTCTGTGGCACTTTCCCTAGGCTTGACGCCCGGTCGCCGTTAGCGACTGTCCTTCCCTATGCTGCCCGGACTTTCCTCTTGCGCCGAAGCGCAAGCGGTTAGCCGATAATCTGACCCTTGTAGTATAGCATCTAACCGTTCTGGCTCAGATGCTCATCCAGCGCCCGATTAACAGCTTTGTCGGCCAATTTGTTGTGCTCCCGCGGCACATGCGTAAAGCGCACCTTTTTAAAGCGCGGTAATAGCTCCACAATTGCATCATGTATCGGCCACAGTTCACGATTTTTGATCTTAAAAATCTTACGCATCTGATTAACCACTAACAGACTGTCCATGTAACAATCCACCTCTTGGGCACCCAATTTAAGAGCCGCCTCGAGCCCAAGTTTGAGAGCTAGATATTCGGCCTGATTATTGGTCGTAACACCTATGTAAGTTCCCTCGTCAACCAAAATCTTGTCATGCTCATCCAGCAATACAAACCCGCTAGCCGAAGGCCCAGGATTCCCGCGCGAACCACCATCGCTATACAACTTAAGTCGGTACGGCCTAGATGCGTTTACTGGATCACTAACCTCGGGCGTTACAGCCGCCCACTGTTCCTTGGGTATACCCTCTTTAAGTAGATTATCAATCGCCGCGGCTAAGGCGCGGTCTTTATCCGTAATCTTGCTATCTTCATCATGGGTAATAAGCCAAATCTGCACCACGCTCCACTCGTTTTCCCAGCGTGGATGGTGCTGCATTTGCTCCGCCAAGGCCGCAACCTTGGTCATGAAGCCAAAGGCCTCGTTAAAATCTTCGAAGTTGAACTGCTTATACAATCCATGTTTGGTTTCTTGCCACATAAGCACTATGGTAGCACGGTTATGGTGGTATCATAGCTACAAGATGGATGCTTCTTACAGAAGCCGATTAGAAAAAAATATCGGTAAATACTCATGGTACAAAGTTTTCACCAAACGCGTGTACTTGCCTCTGATAGCTATTCAACTAGTGAATGTCGGTAAAGTGACCGTTGGTCAGTTGGCCATCATCGCAGCCGTAACCTCTGTTGTACAGCTAGTCTTGCAGATGCCAACTGGCTACTTCGCAGACAAATATGGCAATAAGGTAGCAATTGTAACAGGGGCCGCAATTGCCGTTACGTCTCCGCTGCTATACATTGCAATGCCGAACTTTTGGGGAGGCTTACTTGCCGCACTACTATTCTTTGGGGGGTACTGCTTTCAATCAGGTGCTATCGAAGCGTTTATGCACGACACCCTAGTGGAGCTCGGCAAAGAAAAAGAATATGCCAAGGTTATGGGCAGGGCCCAGAGTTTTGGCTTGCTCGGTAACGTCGTCCTGATCATTCTCATCCCGGCACCCTATCCAATCAATCACAGCCTGCCGTTTATTATTGGCTTTCTATCGTTGCTGGTTATGCTGTGGCTCGCCGCTTGCTTCCCCTATCCGTCGCGCAAACAATCGGATGCAATTCGCAAGAATGCCTTTGCGGCCACGCGAAGTATTGTGACGGCGCAGAACGTAACATTATTTATATTCGCTGGCGTATTAGCCGGAGTTGCTAACAGGGGTGGCGAATACCGTGAACTACTTTTTCAAGACATCGGTATCCGGGTCGTATTCTTTGGTTTTATACTAGCGCTGGCGAGTATCGTCGGTGCAATTATGGGGCGCTTTATTCATATTTTGGATACATTAAAGCCCCTGCACTTTTACCTGTTTGACCTACTTTTCATGTCTGGATGTTTAGTGATGATGGGCATATCAAGAAACCCCATCGTCGTAGTGTCGGCATTTACTCTGTTCGCCGGCTACACCAGGGTCCGAATGATCGTCTTCCAGGCTAAATTACTGCACCAAATCCAGCATACCTACAAGGCAACACTCATATCTGCGCTAAATCTGTTCACAATAATCGGTGAAATTGGCGCCATCACACTGCTCTCCAGATTGATCGGCTTCAAACAGTATTCATTAGGTTACGTTTTCTTTGGTATCGCCGTCTTCGCCGTTAGCTTCCTGTTATGGCTTACTATGGCAGCCGCTCAGCGGCATCAGTTGGCTGCTCAAGAAGTTTAAATTCATAATGGTCGGGGTGACAGGACTTGAACCTGCGACCTCACGGCCCCCAGCCGTACGCGC
>CAYXYX010000016.1:0-12799 GCA_964469755.1 uncultured Candidatus Saccharibacteria bacterium
AATGAGTGGTTGGTACATCAGGCGATACCATTGACGGCGTTCGGCAGCGGGCATAGTGGCTCCGATTTGGACCACGGCTTCGGCTAGCATGGGGGGCTGAGTTATGCCAGTAGTAGTGACACCTTCGGGAGCGTATGGGCTGAGCCAACTGCGCCAAGCATTACGATCGGTGGCAAACTGCGGCTCATCTCTAAAAATAATGTTCGGGAGCATGCCATTATGCCATTGGCCACGTAGCAGGCTAGTGAGCTCGGTTTTGGCACGATCTTGGTCTACATGCCGCATTCCAATGGCCGTAAAACAGCTGTCCCATAACCATTGATGGGGATACAGGCCGTGCGCTGGTTGCGTATAAGTGCCACGATCATTTTCGGCCAGTACGGCCTTGGCGGCTTCTAAGAGGTCGGGGGCATCTTGCATATGCTTATGAGTATATCACTGTACTAGCGGAAGTTGTCGAAGCTAACAGGGAAGTCGTATTCGGCTCCGCGCATGAGTTGCATGACATCTTGGAGGTCGTTTTTGCTGTTGCTCGTTACGCGAACGGCGTCGCCTTGAATTTGGGTTTTGACTTTAGGGTATTTGTCGCGGATTTCGGCAGTGATTTGCTTGGCTTTACCCTGGTCCAGCCCCTGCTTAAACATAACTTCTTGGGTGGATTTGAGGTTACTGGTAATTATTTCGGCGGAGGTGTCGAGGAGTTTTTGACTTTGGCCACGGGTGGCCAGTTTTTTGCGGATAATGTCTAAAATTGCCTCGATTTGCCAATCACCGTTGCCAGTTATCTTAAAACCGGTCTTTTCGGCGTTTAGCCATTCAACTGCCGCAGGTGTGCCTTTGAAGTCGTAGCGGGCGGTGATTTCGCGCTGTGTTTGATCGAAGACGTTGTTCATTTCCGCCTTGTCGAAGTCACTTACAATGTCGAAAGAAAAATTTGCCATAAGCTAATGATACCACTTAGGGGGTTAATATGACGGAGCTGAGCGTTGTAGTGGGGTGGGTGGCGCATTGGCCGGTAGCGGTTATGTTTTCAAGGTGTGAGCCCTGACATGGTTAACCACTACCGGCCGCGACTTGTCCGAAGACTTCACATGATCATGACCCGCCTGCGAATCTTGCCGCCCTTGGCAAGATCAACAACGAAGAACCGCTGCTCTCTGATCGGACGCGACATGCCGTCCTCTCGCACATGCGAAAGGACGAGGGTGTAGTTGACTGCTTGCTCGAGCACCCTCCCCGTGTCTGCCTTTTTGATTAGTCGTTCTTTGTGACGTCCACCTCTCGGTCGAGTATCAGTGGGGATGTGCAGGATCGGTATCGGTCCTGGGCTGTTCGGTGTGTATACGCTGAGCGTGTAACTGCTGCCTCGCATCTTTTTGGATCCTCTCTTGCTCGAAGCTCCGCCATATGTCTCGGTAGAGACCGTACTATTTTATCATAAAAAGGCATTTTTCGATCAAATACTACATTATACCACTTATGTCAATACATGCGTATCTGTTACAAGCTTGGTATACTAAATGCTAATGGATTACCAAAACGCCCAAATTACCGACGTTCGCAACACCTTACTGGGCCGCCTTGACACACTTGATATCAAGAGTGACATTTTAAAGGCCACAGAGCTGCGGGCATTATATTCACAAATTCCTACCTTACCAGCCGCGGAGCGCGGTGCTTTTGGCCAAGAGATAAATAAGCTTAAAAATGAACTGCAGGTTTTAGTAGACGCGCATCAGGAGGCGGCTGAAGCATTGCCGCCGATTGACGTTACGGCGCCTAAAGATGCCAATGCGCCATTCCCGCAACTTTTGCCGTCATCAGAGGGTAGCAAGCACCCGCTAACCTCGGAGCTCGAAACGGTGCTCGACATTTTTTACCGCATGGGATTTACGGCTGTTGAATCACGCGAAATTGACGACGATTATCACATGTTCGGCAGCTTGAACTTTCCCGAAGGCCACCCCGCTCGGGACGACTACGACACCTTCATGACCGAGCAAACCGATAAAAACGGCAAGCCGTTTATTGCGCCAGCGCATACGTCTACTATGCAAAACCGCATTATGCGGGCCCAAGCTGCTAACTTAGACGCTGGTCGACCGATCGCGGCCGTTATCCCCGGTCGTGTTTTTCGTAACGAAGACCTTGATGCTCGTCATGAGCATACCTTCTACCAGCTCGAAGGTGTATACGTCGATAAAGGCGTCCACGCTGGCAATCTAATTGCCACTCTTAAGACGTTTCTGCAGGCCTATTATCAAAAAGATCTGGATGTTAAAACGCAACCATTTTATTTTCCGTTCACTGAACCATCGTTTGAATTCGCAATTAGCTGTCCATTCTGCGCCAAAGCCGGCTGTAATATTTGCTCTCATTCTGGCTGGATCGAACTGCTAGGCTGCGGAATGATTCACCCTAACGTACTGCGCGAAGCGGGCATTGACCCCGAAGTTTACACTGGTTTTGCCTGGGGCATGGGCATTGAACGTTTGGTAATGATGAAAAACGGCATCGAAGATGTGCGCCACTTCGAATCTGGTAAACTTGACTTTTTGAGGCAATTTTAATGAAAGTTTCGACTCGCTGGATCGAAGAATATTTGAACTTCACATTGCCTTCGAGCAAGGAACTCACTGACGTTATTGGCGCTCAGCTTGGCGGTGTTGAAGAGATTATCGATCTGGGTGCTAAATACGCTGGAGCAGTGATTGTGAAAGTTGTTGAATGTTCATCTGAACCTATGTTTTGTTGACGATTCAGGTGTGACACCAAATGTTATGCGCCGCGAAGATGGCCTAGTGCAAGTTGTGTGTGGTGCGCCAAATGTTTCGGCCGGAGTTATGGTTGTCTGGTTGCCGCCAGGCGCAACCGTACCAAGTACCTTCGATTCTGAACCTTTTGTTTTAGAAGCCCGCGAATTGCGCGGCGCCGTGAGTAACGGCATGCTAGCAAGTGCTAAAGAATTAGCGATTGGTGACAGTCACGAGGGCCTACTATTGCTTGATAGTGACGCCATGCCAGGCGCTAACTTTGCTAAAACCTATGGCCTTAACGATCTTATTATCGACATCGAAAACAAAATGTTCACCCATCGCCCTGATTGCTTTGGGCAGCTGGGTGTAGCCCGTGAGGTTGCCGGCATCCTGGGACAGCAGTTCACATCCCCTGGCTGGTACACTCAGTCTAATGTCGCCGATGCACCGCAGGTCGACAGCTCACTGCTAAAAGTCACCAACGAAATTCCTGAACTATGCCCACGCTACATGCTGGTCGCCATCGATAATGTGGTAATTGCGCCGAGCCCAGTGTGGCTGCAAACGTATTTGGCACGTGTGGGAATTCGTCCTATTAACAACATTGTCGACATGACCAACTACATCATGGTGCTCACTGGCCAACCTTTGCACGCTTTTGATTACAATAAAGTCGCTGTGAATGATCAGGTAGAAATTGTGGTACGAAATCCTCGCCAAGACGAGCAGATGACATTATTGGACGGTAAGACGTTGCAGCCGCGCCCTGAAGCAATCTTGATTGCAACTCCCGAAAAGGCAATTGCCCTCGGTGGAGTCATGGGTGGTGGCAATTCCGAAATCGACGACAACACTACCCGTATATTGATTGAATGCGCCAACTTCGACATGTACAACATTCGCCGCACCAGCATGCAGCACGGGATATTCACCGACGCTGTTACGCGCAACAACAAAGGCCAGTCCGAATGGCAATGCGCCCCAGTGCTAGCCAAGGCCATTGAGCTTGTGCAGCAACTCTGCTCGGGTGCTGCAGTCATGGGACCAGTAATCGATAATCACACCGAACGTCGTAAAAACACTCACGTTAGCATCACAGCAGCGTTTATTAATAGCCGTTTGGGACTAAGCTTGAGCGCCGAAACAATGAGTAAACTGTTAACAAACGTGGAATTCTCCGTCGATACCGACGGTGACTCGCTACGTGTTTTGGCACCATTTTGGCGTACCGACATCGAACAACCCGAGGACGTGGTTGAAGAGGTGGGGCGTCTGTATGGCTTTGATCAATTGCCGTTAGTACTGCCAAAACGTGACATTACACCCGCAGTTCAGGATCCGCTGTTGCAACTAAAAACGCGTATTCGTAACAGTCTGGTGCGTGCCGGAGCGAACGAAGTGTTAACTTACAGTTTTGTGCACGGCAACCTACTCGACAAAGTCACTCAAAAGCGTGAGCAAGCCTTTACGGTGAGTAATGCGCTTAGCCCCGATCTTCAGTATTACCGTCTGCACGCTCTACCGAGCCTACTCGATAAGGTGCATGGCAACATTAAGGCTGGCTACGATAAATTCGCTATATTTGAGCTTAATAAAGGCCATAACTTAATGCACAAAGACGACGCCGAAGGTGGTGTGCCTACCGAAATTGAGTTCCTAGACTTCGTGTATGCCAGTAAGACTTCTAAAGGCGGTGCAGCTTTTTACGATGCTCGTAAATACCTCGATACCTTGGCGGCCGATCTTGGTCTGACGCTTAGTTACGCGCCGATTCCGGAAGATCCTCATGTTCCGGTTGCTGACCCTTATGATTACACCCGCTCAGCGTTCGTGAGTGTTGCCGAAGATGGTCAATTCCTAGGCATGGTGGGGGAGCTCAAAGCCAGCGTTGTTAAGGCGCTTAAACTACCAAAACATACCGCCGTGTTTACAGTTGGCCCGCAGCAGCTACTGTTGTCTACGAGCAAAGCCGCGCATCGCTACGAACCATTGCCGCGCTTTCCTAAGATTGAACAGGATGTTTGCTATAAGGTTGCCAGCACTGTTTCGTATGCCGCTTTGGCCGATTTGGTGCACCAAACACTGAGTGACCATAAGCCCGAACACACCCGTTTAACAATCGCGCCACTTGATATTTACAGGCGCGAAGATGACGTCGAACATGAACAAATTACCTTTAGAATTGGGCTTGCTAGTTACCAAAAAACCATGACTGATAGCGAAATGTCTGAACTGCTTACAGTCGTAACAGATAAAGTTGCCGCAGACCTTAAAGGCGAACGAATTTAATTCAAAAAAGCTCGACAGAGCGGCGAACAACAAGTTATACTGGGTATCAATGGCAACACGCAAACGGGATCGTTACACAGCATTATTTTTTGCTATTTTATTTATCGGCACCTCTTCGGCGCTGACGATTGCTGTTATTTACGATAACTACAGCAAGTCGAAGGCCGATACCGGTGCCACAAGCCAGCAAGCATCAACTAACAAGAAGGATAAAAACGTGTTACAAGGCACTCAACTTAGCGGCTTTACGCCGGTGGCAAGCACTGCAGAATTACAAAAAATTGATACTGTTCCTGGTAGCGGCCAAGAAGTTAAGCCTAACGACACCGTGACAGTTGACTACACTGGCGCAGTGGCAGCCACAGGAAAAATCTTCCAGAGCTCAAAAGACACTGGTCAACCCGTAACATTCCCCTTGAATGGTGTGATTGCCGGCTGGACACAAGGCGTTCCCGGCATGAAAGTCGGTGGTACTCGCCGTTTAGTAATTCCAGCAGCTCTTGCCTATGGCGCGCATCCTCCCAGTGCCGACATCCCAGCCAATGCTGATCTTGTTTTTGACATCACCCTATACAGTATCGGCAAATAAGCTCCTTTTAAGCATAAAACACAACATGTAGCGCTATTGACCAAAGCGGTAACGCTATTTATACTAGAAAGTACGACATTTGACAGTAGCATAACCGGACTTCCGACCGCTGCCAAAAGCCAAACATCAGCAAAAAAATCTGCCAGGAGGGCACTCTGCAATGGTCAAAAACATCACTATCTTCACAACGAACACATGCGCTTACTGCGTAATGGTTAAAAAATACCTCGACGCTAAGTCACATAAATATGATGTTGTGAACCTTGATGAGCAGCCACACCGTCAGGCAGAAGCACTACAACTATCGGGTTCGCTTACTGTGCCTGTGACGGTCGTTACTAAGCACGATGATAGCCGCGAAGTAGTCGTAGGCTACAATTTAGCTAAACTAGCTCCAGCATTGGTTTAATCAGCATGTCTAATTCAAACAAGACTATTCATGATGTGATTATTATTGGCGCTGGTCCGGCAGCGCTGACGGCAGCAATTTACACCACCCGTGAAGATATCGACACTTTGTTGTTTGAACGCGGCGTTATTGGCGGCCTCGCAGCAGTCACGGATCGCATAGACAACTATCCTGGTTTTTCGGATGGCGTGGAAGGTCTTACATTGGCAGCTGAATTACAAAAGCAGGCTGAGCGCTTTGGTGCGGTGATTGAACTTGGTGAAGTAACGGCAATTCACGATGAGGGTGAACTTAAGCGTATCGAATCTACTAGCGGTGATATGTATGCTAAGGCCGTATTAATTGCGACCGGTTCAGATTATAAAAAATTGGGTATCCCCGGCGAAACCGAATTCTATGCTCGAGGCGTGCATTACTGTGCTACCTGCGACGGTGCCTTTTACCGTGATAAGCGATTAGTGGTTGTTGGTGGCGGCAATAGTGCCGTTCAAGAGGCTATATTTCTGACGCGATTTGCATCGCACATTGACCTATTAGTTCGATCTACCCTAAAAGCGAGTGACGTTTTGGTGCAAGATCTTCAGAACTATGTTGCAAATGGCAAAATTACGGTACACCTAGCTACGACCACCGACGAAATTATTGGTGATGACGTACATATGGTTACTGGCGTGCAAGGCACTCATGACGGCAAAAAAGTTACCATAGAAACCGATGGCGTGTTCGTTTTTATTGGTCTTGACCCGAACTCGCAGTTCATTAAGGGCAGCAACATCAAGTGCGACGAAATTGGCTTCATTATGACCGATCAGCACATGCAAACGAGCATGCCAGGAGTGTTCGCAGCTGGCGATATTCGCAGCGGGGCAACAATGCAGATTGCTTCAGCCGCCGGTGAAGGCGCTACAGCTGCCCTAAAACTTCGTGAATTCCTCGAAGCGCGTCCGCACCCCGTACAGAACTAAATTCCGTCGTAGCCTTGGAACTCGTCAACAACTATCTGTTGGTGTGAAATACCAACACGCTCTAGCTCGGCCTGCATATGCTGCACAAATGGTTCTGGACCTGATAGGTAGAATAGCGCATCGCTTGCGGGTTCTTCGAGTCCAACGATCATCTCACCGTTTAAGCTGCCGCGCACACCCCCCCATGTGGCCGACGGCTCAGTGACCACGATTGTGGCGTGTTGTTTGGTAGCTACGAAAGTATCCTGAAATATTATGTCGTCTTCGGTTTTGACGCTGTAAAGTAGTTTAATGGGTCGTTCTTCTTGGGTAAAGTCGAGCCACTCTAACATGCTGTTAAAGGGTGTAATGCCAATACCTCCAGCCACAAATACCAGCGGAACTTGAATCAGTTTTGGCAATACAAAGTCGCCCATTGGCTCGCTAATTTCGACAGAAGCATTAAATTCTAAATTATTCAGGGCTCGTTTAAAAGCGCTATGTGCGCCGTTGCCGATTCGGGTGGTAATGGTGATCAACTTTTGGTGTGGTGACCCCGAAAGCGTAAACCAGCGGCGGGCAACGTGACCATGCTCTTCGTGCCCGGTTAGGCTTAGCTCAATATATTGACCGGCAGTGTAATTGAAGTTGCGTTCTGGCTCAAATGAAAAGCTTGCGATTGCTGATGTTAGTTGGGTTCGCTCAACAAAGCGGGCCTTCATGATTTTGGCTCGTATAAATCAGGGTAGTCGGTAATGCTGGCGTACAGTCCATATTTGGCCCAGCGGCGAGCTTTTTTAACATCATCGAGAGTGTACGCACAAAGTTGATAGCCACCGCGGTTCATGGGTGCAATAAAGCCGCGCCACAACACCTTGTGATTCATACTAATACGCTTAGTGCCAAGTTTGCGGGCACGGGAAGTGGCCCGTACGCTGCTCCATGATTCAATAATGCCGGTTGGAACGAGTGGCAACTCAGCGTGAAAGGCCTGTAAAAGCCCAAAGTCTTTTGAACTAACCAAGAAATCAGTGGGACTCCACCCTTTGCCAAGGTAGTCTTTTAAGCAGGCAATAATTGGCTCAATCGGCTCCTTTGGCTTCACTTCGATCTGAAGAACTACAGATTTATTTACTAGAGCGATGGCGTCGCTCAGTGTGGTAAGTTCACTGTTGATTGCAGTTAATTGGGCGTAACTGTGATCGGCGACAACATAGTGCTGACCTGCAGCATCGTGCATGAGCGCGTCGTGTTCTAATATTGCCACGCCGTCATTGGTAACGCGGGCGTCACACTCAATTTCGTCAACGCCATGATGCAAGGCTTTTGTGAATGATGCAAGCGTGTTCTCGGGCGCTAATCCCTTAGCGCCGCGGTGGCCGATGATTTTCATATCTTATCAGTGTACAATAGACCTAAATTAAGAGGAACCCATCCATGCCTGACTTTAACCAAGTTTTACCAACCGGCGATTACCAAAACGGTATCGTTAACACCGTTGTCGAGATCCCCCAGGGCAGCACCCTAAAAGTTGAATGGGACCGCGAGCACGCTGCGTTCAAATTGGATCGTGTCGAGCCTAGCATTTTTGCTAAGCCATGTAACTATGGGTTTATTCCTCAAACACTCGACGAAGATGGCGATGAACTGGACACGCTGATTGTATGCCCAGAGCCACTGGCAACCGGTGTTTGGTTGGAAGCTAGAATTGTTGGAGTTATGAAGTTTGTTGATGACGGTGAAGTCGATGACAAAATTGTGGTCACACCTGCCGATAACCGTGATCAAGGAGATTGGTTTAAGTCTTTAGATGATGACCCTAAGCTTATTGAAAAACTTGAGCACCACTTCACTCATTACAAAGATCTCAAAAAGCCGGGTTCAACTAAAGTTGTTGGCTGGTACGGCGTTGAAGAAGCCAAGCAAATCATTGCCGAGTGCATTGAACGCTATCGGCAACAGAGCAAGTGACATTAGCTAGTTGCAACCCTGGCAGTTTCTCCATACAATATAGCCATAAGCTTTATATAACGGTGGGAGATAGTGCATGAAGACTCGAGTAGCAATTAATGGTTTTGGACGAATTGGACGCATTGCTTTTCGCATTGCCCAAGAACGTAGTGATGTTGAAGTTGTCGCTGTCAACGATTTAACAGATACCAAAACGCTAGCCTACTTGTTGGCCCATGACTCAAACTATGGCGCTTTTCATGCCAAAGTTGAGCACGACGACAAAAACATTATAGTTAACGGCGTTAAAATTCCCGTATTGGCCGAAAAGGATCCAACCACATTGCCCTGGGGCGATATGAAAGTTGATGTAGTGATTGAGTCCACCGGTCGCTTTACAACTACCGAAACAGCGAGTGCGCACCTTAAAGCTGGCGCTAAAAAAGTTGTGCTTTCAGCACCCACCAAGAGCGAAGACCTTGATACAGTCGTTATCGGCGCTAACGACGACAAACTTAAAACTGCCACCGATATTGTTAGTAACGCATCGTGTACCACTAACAGCGTTGCCGCTATTATGGACATTTTGGACCGTGAATTTGGCGTCGAAAAGGCCATGCTCACCACAGTACACAGCGATACCGCCAGTCAAACTTTGACCGACGCACCATCAAAGGATTTACGCGAAGGTCGCGCCGCACCGCAGAATATTGTACCTACGACTACCGGTGCCGCCATTGCTGTTGCTAAAACCGTGCCAAGTTTAGTCGGCAAGTTTGACGGCCTAAGTGTTCGCGTACCAACGCCAGTTGTTTCATTAAGTGACGTTACCATGTTACTTAAGCGCTCAACGAGCATCGAAGAAATTAATGATGTGCTGACCAAAGCTTCCAACGAGCCATATTATCAGGGTATTGTCAGCGTTTCCAATGAGCCACTTGTTAGCAGCGATTACATCGGTAATAGCTCGTCTGGTACCGTTGACTTGCCGTTGACGAATGTTGTTGGTGGTAACATGGCCAAAGTTGTCGTTTGGTATGACAACGAATGGGGCTACTCTAATCGATTAGTCGAAATGGTGGCCGACGTCGGCCGATTGCTTAACGCTTCAAAGTAAACCCATGACACATTATCGCCAAACCGGGCCTCACCACAATTCGCGGTTGTGGTATGTGCTGGTATTGACGATTATTCTAGGTGTTTTGGTGGCTTGGCACATAACACTGGAACATCAATCGCCATCAGTAAGTGTAGCGCCCACGACTGCCGTAAAACCGGCAGTGGCATCGCCGAAGGTAACGACCCGAATGATGTTCACTGGCGACGTATTTTGGGGCCGTAGTATGCAAACGAAGGCCGAAGCGAGCGGCAAGGGTAGCAAGTATCTAACTCAAGGACTTACTACGGCCGATCGTGAACAATATGATGCATGGATAGGTAATTTTGAATGCCCGGTTACGAACCGAGACGTACCGTATGCCTTGCAGCTCAAAGACCTAAAGTTCAATTGCCGCCCAGAATACTTGCCCGAGCTTGCCCAGTGGTTCTCGGCGGCGACGTTAGCCAATAACCACATGGATAACAACGGTGGGCAAGTTGGGTTGCAGCAAACCCGTCAGAATTTGGAGCAGAACGGTATTCAGTATGCTGGCACGTACGATATGGCCCAAACAAATGATATTTGCGAAGTCCTTGCACTCCCGGCGCGTATCGCTCATTCAAAAGTGCTAACTCGGCTTCCTGTTGCGTTGTGCGGCTACATGTATGTTGTTGATGCCACGCCTAGTGCCGAAGCTTTGGCTGTCATGCAGCAATATGCCAAAGTTATGCCAGTGATTGCTATGCCACATATGGGCGTGGAGTATCGTGCTACGGCCGAAGCCGAAAAAGTAACTGCCTACCGCCGCATGATTGATAACGGAGCCGATGTTGTGATTGGCGCGCATCCGCATGTTATTCAAAATAGTGAAAATTACAAAGGTAGACTGATTGCATATTCGCTTGGTAACTTCCTGTTTGACCAACAGACACTCGGCCGGAGTACTACGTTAGGCTTGGCGGTTGGCGTGTCGCTAACCATCGCGGATAAGCACGCGGCCGATGTGTATGCTTCGTTAGCGGCCGGTTGTGTGGCCTATAAAGACCAATGTTTAGCCCAACTTAATGAACAACTTGGCAAACGACCGCCCATTACCGTTGATTATAAGTTTACTTGTTACAACCAAGCCTTAGGCTATCCCGTAAAGGGCAGTGACGCTGATTGCGCCGAAGCTACGACCGCTGCCACCGTACCGTTATTGCACAATCTCAGCCATAAATGGTGACAATGCTTATGCTAAACTAACTATATGCGAATTTACCTCGGCGCTGATCATAATGGCTTTGAATACAAACAGCAAATCGCTGATTATTTACGGAATTCGGGCCACGAGGTGATTGATGATAGTAACTTAATGCTTGATCCAAGTGATGACTTTCCGGTATTCGCTGGTAAGGTCGTGCAAAATATGTTTGCCGATTCCGATAAGCAAGCTCGCGGCATTCTGATTTGCGGCAGTGGTCAAGGTATGTGCATGGCCGCCAATCGTTTTAAAGGAATTCGCGCTAGCCTGTGCTGGAATTTAGACGAAGCCCGCTCGGCTCGTAATGACGATGACAGTAACGTGCTTTGTCTGTCTTCAAATTACATTGATCTTACAGCTGCCCAGTCCATAATCGCGGTTTGGCTGGTTACGCCGTTTGCGGGTGCCGAGCGCTTTGTGCGACGCCTTAAGGAGCTTGACGAGCTAACGTGACCACCATTTGCCCAACTATTACCGCCGCTGACCCGCACGCTTACCGAGCACAGATAGAGCGCATTGAAGCCTTCGCGATTCGGTGGCATATAGATGTCGCCGATGGCGATTTAGCCCCTCGCAAACTTATTAACCTCGATGCTCTGTGGTGGCCTGGGAATGTGCAAGTTGATTTACACATGATGTATCGTTTTCCTTCTGAGCACCTCGAACTAATAGTGGTGCAGCATCCACGATTGGTAATTATTCATGCCGAAGCCGAGGGTGACTTTGATGTATGGAGTGATACGTTGCACCATCATGGTATTGAGGTTGGGGTAGCGCTACTGCCAGCTACACCAGTGCAGGTGATTGCTGACGCCCTCGATAAAATAGATCACGTTTTAGTGTTTTCTGGTAATTTGGGGTACCAGGGTGGCAGTCATGCCGATCTTGGGTTACTCGAGAAAGTGAAGCAATTGCGGGCGCTCAAACCTACACTCGAAATTGCTTGGGATGGTGGCGTAAACGACGAAAACGCGCAGGCATTGGCCGAGGGCGGAATTGACGTACTTAACGTCGGCGGTTTTATACATGATGCCCATAATCCTAGTGCCGCTTATGCTAAACTTAAAGAAGTAAGCAACCAATGATCAAAAAACTTTCCATTGACCGACTCGAAACTATAGCCAATGACATGCGCGAAGACATAATCAATATGTTGGAGCATGCCGGTAGCGGCCATAGTGCCGGCCCCATGGGTTTGGCTGACATTTTTGCAGCGCTCTATTTTGATGTCTTAAAGCACGACCCCAAAAAGCCCGACTGGGATGAACGGGATATTTTATTACTGAGTAATGGACACTGTGTGCCAGTGCGCTATGCAGCTATGGCTCACGCTGGGTATTTTCCTAAAAAAGAATTACTAACGCTTCGTAAATTAGGCTCAAGATTGCAAGGACATCCCGAGCGAACGCGCTTGCCAGGGCTTGAAAGCACCAGCGGTCCACTGGGAAGCGGGTTAAGCCAAGCTTGTGGTATTGCTTTAGGATTACGTATGAACAAAGATCTTAAACGCCAAGTGTACG
>CAYXYX010000017.1:0-12561 GCA_964469755.1 uncultured Candidatus Saccharibacteria bacterium
GATATAGTCTGCGCTCAGAACGACTGGAGGTAGGTCGGGGTCTGGCATGTAACGGTAGTCGTCAGCATTTTCTTTAGAGCGTTGGCTAATGGTAATTAGCTTAGTGTCATCCCAGCCGCGTGTTTCCTGAACAATTGTTTCGCCGCGCTCTAACACCTGGATTTGGCGGTTGATTTCGTAATCTACAACCTTTTCAACGGCTTTGAAGCTGTTGATGTTTTTGGTTTCGGTGCGTGTGCCAAGCTCGTCCGTTTTGCTAACTGAGACGTTTACATCAAAGCGCATGTTGCCATAGTACAGATTGGCGTCAGATACGTCAGCGTAGCGCATACGTAGGTATAACTCTTGGGCGTAGGCTTTGGCTTCGGCGGCAGTATGCATATCTGGCTCAGATACAATTTCTAAAAGCGGTGTACCAGCGCGGTTCAAATCGACAAGGCTGTAGTCGGTGCCTGCCGGGTGAATACTTTTGCCGGCATCGGCTTCTAGATGAGCGCGGGTAATGCCAATGGTCTTCACTTGTCCATCAACGGCAATGTCAACCGAGCCACCAATCACAATTGGTTCATCGAACTGGGTGATCTGGTAGCCCATGGGTAAATCAGGATAAAAATAATGCTTTCTGTCGAACTTGCTAAAGGGTTGCGGAACAGAATTGAGCGCATAAGCCGCACGCGATGCCAAGTGAACAGCCTCTTTGTTAAGCACCGGCAAAGCGCCTGGGAGGCCAAAATCAATATGACTGACTAACGTGTTTGGTGCCGCTTCGCGAGCATCGTTACCAACAGCCGAAAACAATTTTGTATTTGTCTTCAGTTGCACATGGCACTCAATGCCTATTGTTGGGGTGTATTTAGCTCGGATTGCCGGATCGGTCACTTTTTTATAGCTCCTAGATCTTTAAGTGCTTGCATGAATCCTAGCAACGCGTCTTTGACATCGTTCTTGCTATTAAGCTTGTAATCTTCGTGAACCAGCTTGTTGCGAAGTTTGTGGCCAAACCAAACCGTGTCATTGCTGCTAAGTTCATGCTGGGCCGAAACCAAACGTTCGCCCATAGTTTTACCCTTGTACTTATTCTTCTTTAAAGCGTCATCTACCAGTTTGTCGGCATTGATAATTGCCAGAGGCCAGGTTTTTTTGTCACCACAAAGCCGCTGCAGTTCTTGCCAGCGTTCGGCGAATTGGGCTTGATCTAATTTGGCTGGTCGACGCTTGGTAAGCACGCCAGCAATGAGCACTACTAGAAGCACCCCAATAATTGCCGCCAAAAGTGGCCAAGAAAAATTGATCACGCCATAACTCCCTCGGCCGCTTTCGCAACTCCCAATAACTGTTGATCTTTATGTTGCGCCGCCATCAATTGCAAGCCAACTGGCATTCCCTGACTGCTGCCAGCCGGAATACTAATAGCGGGCACTCCCGCTAGATTAGCCGCTACCGTCATGATGTCGGTTAGATACATTTTTAAGGGATCTTCGGTGTTTTCGCCAATCTTAAAAGCTATCGATGGTGAAGTTGGGCCCACTAAAAAGTCGACTTGTTCAAACGCTGCAGCAAACTCATTAATTATCTTAGTGCGCACCGTTTGAGCTTGTTTGTAATATGCGTCGTAATAGCCACTACTTAGCACATAGGTGCCAATAATAATCCGGCGCTTGGCTTCTTTGCCAAAGCCCTGAGAGCGTGATTGTTTAAAGCTTTGGTCAAGCGTGTCGGTATCTTTAGCCGTAAATCCATAGCGTTGGCCATCGTAGCGACTCAAATTACTGCTAACTTCGGCGGGGCACAAAATGTAATACACCGCCAAGGCGAGTGGTAGTGTAGGCAAACTAACTTCGGTAATTTCAGCGCCGGCCGTCTTAAGTTTGTCGATGGCCGCCTGCACCTGTTGTTTAACATCAGAATCCAAACCTTCACTCATATATTCACGAATAATGCCGATTTTTTTGCCTTTTACGTCAAACTCGTCTAATTTTGCATAATTGTCAGATGAACGAGGAATAGTAGTGCTGTCGAGGACGTCCTGCCCTGCCATCACGTCTAGAACAAGGGCAGCATCGTCAACGTTACGCGTTAAAAGTCCAATAACATCGGTGCTACTAGCCATGGCCACCACGCCGCTACGCGACACCAAACCGTAAGTTGGCTTGTAGCCGACGCTACCGGTAAAGCTGGCTGGCAAGCGAATCGAACCGCCCGTGTCGGTGCCCAGTGCAAACGGTACCATATTCAGCATGACGGCTGCGGCTGAACCGCCCGAAGAGCCGCCAGGCACACGCGTTGCATCGTGCGGATTTTTAGTAGTCATAAAATCACTGTTTTCGGTCGATGAGCCATGCGCAAAAGCATCTAGGTTAGCCTTGGCGACACAAATAGCCCCTTCGGCCTCGAGTCTATTAATCGCGGTTGATTGATACGGCGCATTAAAGCCCCGCAAAATATTGCTGGCCGCAGTCGTTTCGGCTCCAAAAACCAAAAAGTTATCTTTGGCTATAAACGGCACCCCGGCTAGGCGGCCGACCGATTTGCCGGCGACAACCCGGGCATCAATGTTGGCAGCACGTTCACGAGCACGATCAGCGGTCGTAGCAATAATTGCTCTAAATTCACTACCTGCTTCAATTGCTTGAAGCGCCTGATCCACTAAATCAACTGCCTTCACCTTCCCCGCCTGGACATCAGAGGCAATATCAGAAATAGCTGGCCACGGTGAGCCGGACATTATCCGATCATCCTTTTGACTTTGATCTGGTCCTTTTGGACGTCTGGCACATTACGTAAAAGATCCTTGGCTACGTAACCGTAGTCATATATTTGATCGTCCCGCGTGACGTTCGTAAGCCCAGTGACCTGATTAGTCGGCTTAAGCCCGGCCACGTCAACTGTATGTAGTTGTTCAACATATTTTAGGACTGCGCTTAACTCACGGCTGTATTCCACAACCTCATCCTCGGTCAATTCCAAACGAGATAAGGCGGCAAGTTTTAATATGTCGTCACGAGATAAGTCAGCCATTCCATTAAATATAGCAGATTTACACCGCTTTTGGCACCAATTTTATCTGTTATTTTGACCATAATAAAAAGTACTTTACAAGCATTAGCATGAGGCCTACTATGAGCAAAGTAGTAAACATACCATGTCTGAGACACTCGAACCGCTACCAAAAAATCTTCAAGGTAGTGAAATTATGTCTCATCTCGATGACTGGCGTCACCCAATAATCGACGATACTGTACCGAGTATAGGTCATGCGATCATGCGCGACATACGGGTCACCGGTCTTCAGACTGCCGAAAAGCCCCTTCGAGTTCACACCACATATACTATTGAACTGTCGGAACACCAACACGGAATGGAGATCACGCGTCCAGTCAGTGGAGATCCCACATTCACCTTATTATCCCTACCTGGTTTTACTGAGCATGGAAAGGGCGGCATTCGCAAAAAAATGCACTCTCATTTGTCGTACACCTTTCCCGAGGCTCAGATAATCAGCATCGATAGCAATGGCATTGGGACGACTGGTGATCGTTATGATTACCGCAATAGACATGATCACGGCCTCGAAGCGATGGGCCAACAGCGCCTTGATTTAATTCTAGCTCTCGCGGGCAATATGCCCGTCTTTGTCCAGGGAACTTCTATGGGCACCGTTATCTCACACCGGCTGGCCAAAGCCAATATTGAACGAGCGCCCGATCAAAAAGTTGATTTACGAGGCCTGCTCTGGTTATCGCCAGCCTTGGTCGATCCTTCACGTATTGTCAAAGATATGGTTATTAAGTTCCCCCTCGGAATAGCGCTAGACTTAGCTAAGGAGCTGTCGTATAAAACCAGTCCGGCTGCATTGGTCGCACTCGGACGTCTCGCGCGTAAACACGACTTTCACCCGGCAGATCTCCCTGCCATGCTTCACCAAGTTGTCGAACTACTTGCGGGAACGCCAGAAGCTGAGGTTGCCGCGGTTGTTTCCAAAGTACCAACTGTAGTTGTGAGTGGCGAACGAGATAGTCTCACGCAAATCGATATGTTTAGAGATCTAGAAGCCAAGTATCCGGATACCTTAAGCCTTGAACTAATTAAAGGTCGCGGGCACGGACTAGCCATGAAACCTGGTGCCGCAACCAGTAAGCTTGAACGCGCCGCTCGGGGCCTCGTTGATCAGACAATGTCACAGACCCCTAATCTATCAATTGTGTAATTACTTCTTGGCCTTAATCTGCTCGATCAAATCACGCAACTCAGCAGCCTGCTCAAATTGTAAATTAGCCGCTGCCAGGTCCATCTGTGACGATAGGTCACGAATGAGCGAAGCATACTCGTCTTTGGGTATCTTTTTAAGGTCGAGTTTGGCGCGCTTGGCCTCCTCTGGTAAGTCGGGGCGCATTCCGGCTTCGACGGCACGATTAATTCCGGTCGGGGTGATGCCATGTTCGTTGTTATACGCTTCTTGAATAGCTCTGCGACGAGTGGTTTCATCAAGGGTGGCCTGCATGCTGCGCGTTACGCGGTCGGCATACATAATAACGTGACCGTCAACATGACGAGCAGCGCGGCCGACTGTCTGAATTAATGCTTGTTCGGAACGCAAGAAGCCTTCTTTGTCGGCGTCTAAAATCGCTACAAGTGATACTTCCGGTAAATCGAGTCCTTCTCGCAATAAGTTAATGCCAATGAGGACGTCATATACACCTAGCCGCAAATCTCGGAGGATATCAGTGCGATCCAAGGTGTCAACATCGCTGTGCAAGTAGGCCACTTTTAAATTGAGCTCTTGTAGGTATTCGGCTAGGTCTTCACTCATTCGCTTGGTCAGCGTTGTCACCAATACGCGCTGCTGCTTAGCGACGGTGTCGCGAATTTCGGCTATCAGATCATCTACTTGCCCTGTAACGGGTCGTACTTCAATAGGCGGGTCAAGAAGCCCTGTTGGTCGAATGACCTGGTGAGCGGGCTCTGGGCTACGACTCAGCTCATATTCGGCTGGGGTTGCCGACACATATATAGCCTGGTTCACATGGCGCTCAAATTCGGTAAAAGTGAGCGGCCGGTTATCAAGTGCACTGGGCAACCTAAAGCCGTATTCAACTAAAGACTCTTTCCGAGCTCGGTCACCATTGTACATCCCCCGAACTTGCGGAATAGACATGTGACTTTCATCAACCAGCAGCAAGTAATCATCGGGGAAGTAATCGAGCAGTGTCGCCGGCTGCTCGCCGGCTTCTCTGTTGGTCAGGTAGCGCGAGTAGTTCTCAATTCCCTTCACAAAACCGGTTTCTTGCAGCATTTCTAGATCAAAGCGGGTGCGTTGCTCTAATCGTTGCGCCTCGAGCAACTTTCCTTCTAGCTTATACTGCGCCAATCGCTCTTCGAGCTCCCGCTCAATTTGTCCTAGAGCAATTTTGAGCTTATCTTGTGGCGTGACATAGTGCGAGCTTGGGAAAACTTTTAGTCTTTGGAGACTTTTTAATATTTCGCCCGTTAGCGGGTCAATCTGAGTAATACGGTCAATTTCATCACCAAAGAATTCAATACGATAAGCAAGTTCTTCACCGGCAGGATATACATCTACAACGTCGCCACGGACTCTAAACGTACCGCGGTGAAAGTCAATGTCGTTTCGCTGGTATTGAATGTCTGTTAAATGACGTAGCAGCTTGTCGCGCACACGGCGCTCGCCAACTTCAACTTTAACAGATAGGCCATCGTAGTCCTGAACTGAGCCAATACCGTAAATGCAACTCACACTGGCCACAATAATCACATCTTTACGACTTAGCAATGCGTCGGTGGCAGCGTGACGTAGACGATCGATTTCTTCGTTGATCTGGCTATCTTTTTCGATAAAGGTGTCGGAGCGGGCAATGTACGCTTCTGGCTGATAGTAATCAAAATAGCTCACAAAGTAATGTACAGCGTTTTCTGGGAAAAAGTGTTTAAATTCCCCATACAACTGGGCAGCTAGGGTCTTGTTGTGGCTCAGCACTAGTGTTGGCTTACCGGTGTTTTGAATAACATTTGCCATGCTAAATGTCTTACCAGATCCGGTGACGCCAAGCAATGTTTGATGTTTTAGGCCGGCTTCAACACCCTCGGTCAATTGCTTGATCGCGGCCGGTTGATCGCCTAATGGCTCGTAAAAACTCTGTAACTTAAATCCGCTCACTGCATCTATTGTAGCAAGCCGGTCGGTTTTAGTTACAGGTACTTTTTGCCCAATCGCTCAAACCGTTTTGAGCTAGCTCTGCACAGTGGCCATCAGCACCTTGTGAAATAACTGCCCAGGTTCCGTTCACTTTTTTTGCGAACCATTCACCTGCAGTAGCACCTTGAGGCGAAGTAATGCTCCCTATAGCAAAAGATTGGTTGTCATGATTTACAGAGACTACTAACGTTTTGGCGTCATCTGTCGTTCCACCGCTGGCAAGGTTATAATTAATAACTGCCGTTTTAAGCTGTGCTTGATCATCGGCTGGAGCTGCAACCTTCACGGCAGCTGCCGTCGACTGCACGCTCGACTGAGCAGTTTGTACCTGCTGTTGGCTATGCCACACATAGTAACCAATTCCAAACATTAGGCTGATTGTAATTATTGACAAAAGAACCTCAACAACACTTAAACCCTGTTCTTTTAAGGCCAATACTTTCATATAAACTCCTACTAATTCCGCTTAAGGTTATTGGTAAAGATTATGATACTTGCTGTGTTCTTTGTCTAGATGCTTGGTAAGTTCGGCAATCAAGTCTGCGGGTGAATCGCTAAATAGCACTGCCTCAGAATTTCGCAATGGATGAGCTAAGCCCATCAATGTTTGAATCTCATCACTAATTCCGCCGGCGCCTTGCAGAAAGCCTATCGGTGTATCTGATTCCATAGCAATGGTAAATTCATGCAAAGTGCCCAAGCGGCCACCAATGCTCACGACAGCATCACTCGATGTGATCAGTAACGTATCACGGCCAATGTAGTGCATGCCGGTGTACAAAATAGTATCGTACGCAATGGTAGGCAGGCGGTACTTTAACACATGTTCAATCTTGCTTGATGCTGGGCTAATGCCAACACTCATGGTGCCTCCAGCCGCTTTGTAGCCCTCAGCAGCGTAGTTTGGCAGACCAACAGTAGCGCCAGTCAACAATGAGTGCCCGGCCTGCGCTATCGCCGCTCCAACTGCTAATGCGAGTTCTTTTCCCTCTTCTACGCTTTCACCTTTTGCGGCGCCTGATACTACAATCTGATACATATAATTCCTTTAATTAAGCGCCATTTCCTTGGCAATTTTGGGCTGCAGCAAGCTAGCAACAGCGGCTTCTAAGCTTTCACGGTCAAGATATCGCAGCGTTAGTTCATGCCACAACGCTTGCTGAGCATATAACGATGTACGGAGTTCATACGCAAGATCGTTGCAACTGTTAATAGCAGCATCCAGAACATTTAATGAAACTACGTGACCTTCATGAATAAAGCTCAAAAACGTGTTATTGACCCAGAATTCCATACTGGGGCATAGCTCAGACAGACGTAATTCGACTGATCGCCAATTAAAATCCTCAGCCTGGGCGTAGGGGCCAAAAATGTCTTCACTAAGGTTGGCCTTGGTCCGGGCAAAGTACTGTTGCACTAACTGCCAGGTTAGTGCTTGATGCAAGACTGGGGTAGAAAGCTGCACATTGCCATTAGCAACATCACGCACTCGTGCCGCAAAATCACCCTGCATTTGTGATGCTCGTAAATAACTACTGGCGGATCGAATGCTATTTAATTCCTGCAAGGCTAGCGCGACACTCGCGACGACCATCCCCTGCGGCCGCTCGGCTGGCAATGGCAATAACACAACGGCGGCAAGTTCTGGTAAACCGAGGACCGTATGAGAGCGTTCGGCAATAATTTTTTGAGTAATAGCTTCCCAGCGACTTGATCGTGGGCAAAGTACCAAAGCAGCTCGATTTTCGAAGTCAGCCGTTTTAAGCTTTTTGTAACCGTCTAACCAGCTGCGCTTCCAAGCGGCACTTTCGACTAGATGAGCCACGGCAATCAACGCGGCAATGGGCTCATTGCGGATCATAGCGTCGAGGGACCGATAGCCGAGTTGTTTTAGTAGCCGCTTAGGTGGCGTCTTTTTAAGATTGCGTTTAAGTACGGTTTGCTTAATGGCAAAACTATTCACACTTCGCGCATCCGACTCAAGCGCATGCAATATGCCATCCATAAGATTAGATTCCGCTGAAACGTGCGTTGCGGCACGAGTGCGTAAACTTCGCTCAAGGCGGATGTCATCAGCATTCAGGCGTGACTGCAGGGTGTGATACAGCTCCATGGCACTAGTATCATGCTTATCAAGCCCTAGCCGAGCTATTTTATCTTTGGCTGCCTGTATAACCTCTACCGAAAGCTTAATATCAGTGTTTTGATGACCACCAACCTGCTCGAGTTGACGCAATTGCAGCCTAAAATGAGGCTCGTGGATCTGCAAGATATCAGAGAGAATTCGTGTCATAGTTTTGTATCACTTTACTACTTACAGATTACCATAAGCGTCGCTAAATACGTAAGCGAATTGCCGCCTACTGCATTGGCGAAGGACGATACCAGTCAGGTGAATTTCGCAAGAATTCTTCGATACCTTTTTCGTTTAATAATCCCGCTTGGGCACCAGTTTGTTGCACGACGCTCATCGAATTGATTGGTGCCCACTGCAATGCGCCTTCAAGGCTATTACCACGAGCTAATGCCGCCACAAAAGTACTGGCAAAAGCATCGCCAGCACCAGTGCGCTCTTTTGGCGGCGCTGGATCTGGGTATAGCGGCATCTGCAGTCGCTGGTTGCCGTCCGAGGCGTAAGCACCTTTCGGTCCGTCGGTAATGACGGCAATCTTGGTGCCTAGGTTGTGAATGCGATCAAAAAGATCGTGTAAATTATGGTAGTCACCGCCGGTTACAAATACGGCTTCTTCGCGGTTCAATACCGTGACTTCACTACGGGCATACAGACGTTTAAGGCGCTCAGTGCCCGCTTGCATCTGGAAAGTCCCCGGCTGCCAAGCCAATTTAACATGCGGATTCTTGTCGAGCCAGTCGGAAACCTGATCATGGTACTCCATAGCATGTTCGCTGATCGAACTAAAGTATACCCAGTCAGGCGTTTCTGCAGGACGCAAGTGCGGCCAGTGATAGTCATACTCTTCGTGCTTAATAAGTATAGTTCGTTCTTCTTTGTACCAGAGCACGTAGTGATAGTTGCTCTTTTTGTCGGGGTTAATGCGCACAAAACGGCTGTCGACGTGCTGTTTGTGCAAAGCGCGGATCATATCGCGGCCTTCTTTATCATCACCGACGTTCGTAACTAGCCCAGTATTTAGACCTAAACGAGAGAAAGCAACGGCGGCGTTACTAGCGTTACCAACACCTTCGAGTACTTCAGCGTGGTCAAATGGCAGCTTGGTACCGTACTGCATCGCCAGCCATTTGCCGTGCTCGTTTGAGTAGGCATGCGCCTGGTCATCGATTAGTTTAATAAATGCATCGGTAACAATATCGCCGATTGCTACAACGTCTAGTTTATCTGCCACGGTCCCACCCCTTCTGTAATCAGTATTGCTTATGCTTCTATAGTAGCCCAAGTTCGCGATTTAGCCTAGCTATCGCTAAGCTCTGGTTATCGGTTCGCTCGGTTTCGGCAGTTTGCTTATTCTCGACTCGCGTTAGCTGATCTTCCAAGGTTTGCAAGCTGCCTTCGACCGCCACAAACCTACCATCTATACGCTCAAATTTTGCGTCGACTTCATTAAATCTTTGAGCCACATCGGTAAAGCCGACCGCGGTTGTTTGCATGATATGATCACTCTCGCGGCTCACTACTCTTTCGACAATTTGTTCCACAATTGGCGGCACGTCTCGCTTTATAGCTGTGCTGATCAGCTCAGCAACAGTGGCTATGTCGGCTTTTGTGAGGCTCATATTCACGACTGTACCTCATTGCTGGTGGAATTAGAAGCCGAGTTCATTAACAGATCATTATGTTTTAAGAAGGTTGTAACTTTACTGGCGCAGGCTGCACAAAGGTCTAGACTAATCCCGTCACTCAAGAAGCGAATTTCTAAGTAATCGAAGGCTTTGAGTGTCTTGTTGCATTTGTCACAGGCTCTTACTAACATAACCTCTATTTTACGCCGCTGTAGCGCAGAAATCTGTTGTGTTTTGCTGCGTCGTTGATTATACGACGGCTTTGCCGGCCGAATTAAAGTCGACCAGCTTACTTTCGACAACCGCTTGCACAGCATCAACCACATCTTTGCCAATGAGCTTGGCGACTGCGTATTCATCGGGGTGCTCAGCTAGTACCTTTTCGAGCGTGGTGCGGTAAGCATAACGCATGTCGGAGTTAATATTAACTTTCGTAACCCCAATCGCTACTGCATCACGGAAGTAATGTCCCGGCGTACCACTGCCACCATGCAACGAGATATTACATGTAAGCGCTTCCCGGAGTTGTTTTAATAATTCAAGGTCAAGGATCTTAGGTACCGGATACTTGCCGTGTAAGTTACCGATAGCCGCTGCAAACGTATCGATACCTGTGGCCTCGGCAAAGCTGCGAGCTCCATCTGGCGTGCTAAAGGTTTGCTTTATTACCGCGTAGTCAATGCCTTCGGTATGAACATTAGAGCTGCCACCGAAGTAATGTGGCTCACTTTCAACGAGAGCGCCGGTTAATTGGGCGTAAGCCACAACTTCGCGAGTGGCAGCTACGATCTCTTCATCGCTGGCATCATGGTTGGCTTGTGAAACATCAATATGAATAAATTCAAAACCGGCTTCAATACCTGCTTTAGCGGCTTCGACGCTTGGGCTGTGATCTAAATTAACATATATTTCGATGCCGTACTCGTGCTTGTAGTTGTCTACCAAGTCACGAACATTTTGTAGGCCAATATCGTCAACCTCACCCTGGCTAACTTCTACGAGCACTGGTGCGTTCATTTTTTTTGCTGCCCTAGCGACTGCCTTAAGCGTAGCCTGATCGTCCAAGTTAAAAGCACCAAAAGCCCAATGTTCTTGGCGAGCTTGATCCATACGGGAACGGGCTTGAGCACAGTTTTCGCGTATTTTTTGCAAACTAAGTGGCATACTTACTTCTTTCTGTCGGTTACATGATGGGCGGCTAGGCGAATGTGTTTAGCGTCGAGACCAAAATGAGCTAATAATTCATCCGGTTCACCCGATTCACCAAAACGATCATGCATACCTATGCGCAACATTGGTGCGGGGTGGTTTTCGGCAAGTAGTTCAGCAATCGCGCCGCCCAGACCGCCGATAACCTGACCCTCTTCGACAGTTACAACCGCGCCAGTTTTACGGACGCTTTTTATAATGGTCTCTGTGTCGAGTGGCTTAATTGTAGGCACGTGCACTACTTCGGCTTCAATACCATCCCTGTACAGTGCTTCAGCGGCTTTGAGGGCCTGATAGGTCATAGAACCGGTGGCAATAATGGTTACATCAGCGCCTTGTTCATACACATAGGCTTTTCCGATTTCGAACGGTGTTTTGTCGGTTGTGATAATCGGCGTAGCTTCGCGCGCAAGGCGTAAATAGGTTGGGCGTTTGTCTTTTGCCATCGCGAGCGTGGCCTTTTCGGCTTCAACCGAATCACCTGGCACAATCACAACCATATTTGGTAGTACCCGCATCAGCGTAATATCTTCGAGCATCTGATGGGTAGCACCGTCAGGGCCAACTGAAACACCAGCATGTGAACCGACAATGTTAACGGGGCGATCGTTCAAACAAATGGTTGTACGAATTTGTTCCCAATTACGGCCAGGGCTAAACGCAGCATACGAACTTACAAATGGAATTTTGCCAATTGCGGCAAGCCCAGCTCCTACCGTAACAAGGTTCTGTTCGGCAACACCAATTTCTACGAATCGTTCCGGAAACGCGTCTCTAAATAACGCCATCTGAACCGATTCGGTCAGGTCCGCGCAAGCAGCAACGACGTTTTCGTCAAGCTCGCCAGCTTTCTTGAGACCACGGCCAAACCCCTTACGGATCGGCTCCGATGCCAGTTCCCCACTTAAATCAACCAAATGCATGTCACTCATCCCTATGCCCTATCCAATAATAATTTAAGCCACCATAGGGGCAATATCATTAGTGTTAAACCGACAATCACGGCTAAAATAATTAACGGTATATTGTAGCCTTTTTTCACCTCCGCTTCTTGATCACTCATGCTCGCTCCGAATCTTGCCGCCAAGGGTACGAAGCTCGTGCAATGCCTTAACGGCTTGTTCGTGATTGGGTGGTGCACCGTGCCAGTGGAAGTCGTTTTCCATAAAATCAACACCCTTGCCAGGTATGGTATAGGCAATTAATACAACCGGCTTCTCGGTTACGGCCTTGGCCATGGCACAGGCATCTATAAAGGCTTCGATGTCGTTACCGTTGACTTCAATAACGTACCAGCCGAAGGCTTCCCATTTGGCGCGTAAGCTCTCAAGTGGCATGACACTTTCGGTTGGACCATCAATTTGAATATTATTGCGATCAAT
>CAYXYX010000018.1:0-11962 GCA_964469755.1 uncultured Candidatus Saccharibacteria bacterium
AGGCCCATTTGCCAAGAGTCAATGTGAATCTGTTCAATGTCTTCGACAGTAGCTTCTTCGGGCATGTTCACCGTCTTGCTGATAGCGCCCGAAATGAATGGCTGCACAGCGGCCATCATCTTAACGTGGCCTAGGTAGTGGATGGAGTTGTCACCCATTGAGCAGGCAAACACGTTTTCGTGCTCTTTTTTAAGTCCAGGGGCGCCTAGGATGGTCTTTTCGACGTCAATGTAGGCAATGATGTTTTCGACTTGCTTGGGGCTATAGCCCAAAGCCTTAAGGGCGCGCGGCACTGTTTGGTTCACGATACTCATGGTACCGCCACCGACGAGTTTCTTAACTTTAACCAGACCGAGGTCAGGCTCAATGCCGGTGGTGTCACAATCCATCATCAAACCGATGGTGCCAGTTGGGGCCAAAACGGAAGCCTGTGAGTTACGGACGCCGTAGCGTTCGCCCAGTTCAACTGCTTCGTCCCAGGCTCCGGCGGCCGCGCTCAATAAGTCTTCAGAGACAAGTGATGCGTCGATCGTCGAAACTGCAGCCCGGTGCTGGCGCAAAATGCGCAGCATGCCGTCGCGGTCCTTGGCAAAGCCAGCGAATGGACCAACTTTAGCGGCCATACGGGCGCTGGTAGCGTAACTGTGGCCAGTCAGCAAGGCGGTGATGGCAGCAGCAATGGCGCGACCTTCGTCAGAATCGTATGGTAAACCCATAGCCATCAGTAATGCGCCTAAGTTAGCGTAGCCAATGCCGAGTTCGCGGTAAGCTTTGGCAGTTTTGCCAATGCCAACAGTTGGGTATTCGCTGTAGCCAACCAAGATTTCTTGGGCGGTAAACATAAGTTCGGTAGTGTGCTTAAATTCGTCAATCTTAAAGCTAAAGTCGTCATTTAGGTACTTAAGCAAGTTCAAGCTGGCAAGATTACAGGCAGAATTATCTAAGTGCATGTATTCGGAACAAGGGTTTGAACCATTGATGCGGCCAGCGTTCGGCGTAGTGTGCCAGTGGTTAATGACGGTGTCGAATTGCATACCAGGATCAGCACATTCCCATGCGGCTTCGGCAAACTTACGCATAAGGTCGCGAGCGCGGACGGTTTGCACGGTTTTACCAGTGGTAACCGCTTTTAAGTCCCAGTCTTCGTCGTTGGCGACGGCTTGCATGAATTCGTCGGTGACACGCACAGAGTTGTTGGCATTTTGGTACTGCACGCTAATGCTGTCCTTGCCGTTCAAACTCATATCCCAACCGGCAGCTTGCAGATCGCGAGCCTTGCGCTCTTCGAGCATTTTGGCATCAATAAATTCCATAATATCAGGGTGATCAACGTTCAGAATGACCATTTTAGCGGCGCGACGGGTTTTACCACCGCTTTTAATAGCACCGGCACTAGCGTCAGCACCACGCATAAAGCTTAAGGGGCCGCTGGCAGTACCAGCTGATTTACCAAGTGTTTCGACACTGGAACGAATCGGGCTAATGTTAATACCCGAACCAGAGCCGCCCTTGAAGATCATGCCTTCGTCGGTGTACCACTGCAAAATAGCTGGCATAGTGTCTTCGATACCAAGAATAAAGCAGGCACTGGCTTGCTGAGCGCGCTCTTTAACACCAATGTTAAACCAAACGGGACTGTTAAATGCCGCACGCTGCGTAGCCAAAATGTACTTAAGTTCTTCGCGGAAGTTTTCGGCTTCCACTTCGGAGCTAAAGTAGCCTTCTTGGACGCCTTGGCGAGTAATCGTGTCGACCACGCGGTTGATCAGCGTTTTAAGGCTGCCTTCGCGACCCTTGCTGCCAGGAGTGCCAGTAAAGTACTTTTGAGCCACAATGTTGATGGCATTCTGAGACCAGCCCTTGGGGAATTCCAAGTCGTTTTGTTCAAACACCGGCGTGTTGGTCATTGGATTAGTAATAAGTGAATCGCGCTGCGTCCATTCTAGCTGGTCGTAGGCTTTGCTACCAGCGGGGGTAAAAAGTCGCCCCACGCCTAAGTCGGTTGTTTGTCCCATAGTTTTTCCCCTTCTTTATGCTCGGTCTCTCGGCGAGCATGATATGTTTGGTTGTTTATATAGTATGTTTTTATTTAATGTTTCGAAGTCGGTATTCTTACAGCTTCCGCTGCTGTTTGCCGCTCCTTCATATGTGATAGTTCGCGCTCGAAGCTATCGATGTCGGTGAATCGTCGATACACGCTAGCAAAGCGCACATAGGCAACTTCGTTTAGTACCGCCAGACGATCCATGAGCAACTCGCCAATTTTGGTTGAGCTAACTTCGTTATCGCCACAGGCGTACAGCGTATCTTCTACATCCGACACTAATCGTTCAAGCTGTAAGCTCGTCACGGGCGTTTTTTCGCAGGCTCGGTATAAACCACTGAGCAATTTACTGCGATTAAACAATTCGCGCGTCTTATCGTGCTTAATGACGATCAGTTGTGGCCGCTCAATACGCTCATATGTCGTAAAGCGCTGGCCGCACGGTGTACACATCCGGCGGCGGCGAATAGCCTGGCCATCTGCGACATCACGTGATTCAATGACTTTTATATCGTCACTGCCACATTGACTGCAATGCATTTCTGCCTCCCCCTTTTGTTAAACGTACGCCTCGGCTTATATAGGCCTAATCACCATATATAGCGCTTGGTTTCTTAACTATACCCCTACCAATAGCGCTTTTGCAATACTTTTAGTGGTGTAGAATTGACACAATTTTTATAGCTGTTTTTGCAACTTTGTGGCAATTTTAGGGATATTTTAACGTGCGTTAGGGTCCGTCTTGTGGCGGAGTTTATTTGTCTTTTTTGTCTTTGCTATCTTTGTCGTCTTTGGATTGTTCTTCAGCTGGCTTTTCGGCGCGGCGCTTTGCTAAGCGGCGCAGGAATGATGGCTTTTCGAGGTCATCATCGAGATTGCTTGTCACGATGGTGTGCTCAAGCGAGTCGTTGTGATCGTCGTGATTGTTGTGGTCGTCCTTAGTGACGTCGTCGTCATGGTGCTCGTCATCGTCGATAGCCCAAATGTTTGGCATAGGAGCTTCGGAGGTAAAGTCGCTGGTAGCTGGGTGATTATCGTCAAGTGTCATGTCAATGTCCGAAATATTGCTATCGTCATGCGTAGCTACAACGGGCGTAGGAGGTAATTCGGCGGTCGTTTTGCGTTCTGAGTAGTACGAAGCGTCAAAGCCAGTGGCCACCACGGTAATAATGACTTCGCCTTCGAGGTCAGGATTAATGGTAGCACCAAAGATGATGTTGGCGTCGGGATCAGCAGCATTGGTGATGGCTTCGGCGGCGCTGTTGATTTCGTGCATGCCTAGGTCGTTGCCACCAATGATGTTGAACAGAATACCGCGGGCACCATCAATCGATACTTCGAGAAGTGGTGATTCAATAGCTTGCTGGGCCGCTTTAACAGCGCGGTCTTCACCGCCAGCGCGACCAATACCCATAAGTGCGGAGCCGGCGTTGCTCATGACAGTTTTAACGTCAGCAAAGTCGAGGTTAATCAGGCCATTGACTGTAATAAGATCGGAGATGCCCTGTACACCTTGGCGCAACACGTCATCGGCAACTTTAAAGGCATCGAGTAATGGTGTTTGGCGATCGATAGTTTGGAGTAAGCGGTCGTTTGGAATAATGATCAGCGTATCGACGGAGCGGCGTAACTGCTCAATCGCAGTGTCGGCGTTGCGACGACGCTTTTCGCCTTCGAAGGCAAATGGCTTTGTGGCAAAGCCCACCACCAATACACCCATGTCCTTAGCGATGGTTGCTACGACGTGGCCCGCACCACTGCCTGTGCCGCCACCAGCCCCGATGGTTACAAAAACCATATCTGCGCCTTCGATGGCTTTAGCGATTTCGTCACGCGATTCTAAAGCAGCGGATTCGCCGACAATTGGATCAGCTCCGGCGCCAAGGCCGCGTGTGACATCTTTACCTATATGAATCGTGCGGTTAGCCCGCGAGTGATGCAATGCTTGGGCGTCAGTATTGACGGCAATGAACTCAACATTTTCGACACCGGCATCAACCATACGATTGATAGCAGCACCCCCGGCGCCACCAACACCAATAACTTTGATTTGCGCGAATGTTTCTATAGCTGGCTCTACGACTTGCGGCATCTTTCCCCCTGAAAGCACTACGTTTGTATACAGTAGTATAGCGTGCTTATTGCTGCGGTGCAATAATTGTGCACGCCATTATGTACGCCGACTTATACACACCAGTTTGCGTGTCCATCATAGATTAATCAGTACCATTTTGAGCACATTTTTTATACAAAGATAACAGGGGTGATCTAACGATGAAAGCGCTTAAGTAAGGAGTCAACAAAGCCACGTGTGTTCTGGACCATACCTTGACCGCCCGAAGGTGCCCCAGGCAACATGAGCATATCAAGCAACATCAAACCAACGACAGTACAGTAAGCAGTGTCTTCGATCGTATCAACTAAACCACCAACGCCCGTCAGCTTGCCAATACGAGCTGGCAGCTGTAACTTTTCTTTAGCAAATTGCGCCAATCCAGGCAGCTTGGCGGTTCCGCCAACAATCACTACACCGCCTGGCAATTTGCCAGCTCGGCGAATACGGTGCAGTTCTTTTTCGACGTATTCCAATAGCTCCTCAACGCGAGCTTCAACAATCATCTGGATGTCGGCATAATCAAAGCTGTAGGTCGTATCACCAAGCTTCACATTGGCAGTTGTCTTGGTGCCTTCAGCCAGTGAACCGTGCTGCACTTTAACCGCTTCGGCAATATCTAAGTCGGTCCTAAGGCCTATGGCCAGGTCATTGGTAATGTTCGTACCGCCAATGGGCAATACGGCTACATGTTGCACTTCGCCATCTTCAATCACGATTAGGTTGGTTGTGCCAGCGCCAATGTCGAGCACCAGCGTGCCAGCTTCTTTTTGCTGACGCGATAAAACCGCCTCGGCGGCGGCTAAACTGGATACAGTGTGATTCGACGGGCGAATTTCGGCCTTTTCGAGCGTACTATCGAGGTTGCGAACGTTCGGTGTGGCCGCGGTAACAATATGCGCGTCGACTTCCAGCCGAATTCCCTGCATACCAACCGGGTCTTTAATATTGTGCTGACCATCTAAGGAGTAATTTTTGGCGAAGAACTGGATGATTTCGCGGTTTGGCGGCATAGATACTACGGTCGCAGCCTCTTCAACGCGGTAGCGATCCTCAGGGGTGATTTCACGGTTCACGCCGCTAATGGCAATTACGCCCTTTGAATTGAAGCCTGTCACATGCGAGCCGTTAATGTTAACCGTGGCTTGACTGACCCGTTGACCGCTCATGCGCTCAGCTTCGGTGATAGCTTTAACAACTGCTTCGGCCACGTCATCGACGTGCACTACAGTGCCTTTGCGCATGCCCGTGTTCTTTGCCGAGCCATGACCAATTAGCGACGGCTTACCGGCACTACCCTGATCGAACATACCAACGACACAGCGAACTGTGTTTGTACCGATATCTAAACCAACGAAATGTTGTTGTTGCGTTTCGCGCATTGGGTCAAGTATACCGCTTGTGCATTCCTGATGGCAAGTCGCGACGCTTGCGGCCGAGCTCGGGTCTTGCAAATTTTTCGTTTGGGCACGTAATTTGCTAACTTTTATTTTTGCAATATAGCATATATGTACTTTTTTGTAGCAAAGATGCTATATTGCAAAAATACAGCATTAAAATTTCAGCGCCACAGCACGGCATAGCACAGGGCAAAACCCGCCCAAGCCGCTAAACCGAAGTTAAAATTTCAGCGCCGTCATCGGTAATCAGCACGCTGTGCTCAAAATGAGCAGCCCACGAGCCGTCGTATGTCAAAATAGTCCAATCGTCACCGGCCACATATACGCGTTCGCTACCAAGGGTTACCATTGGTTCAATGGCAATCGTCATGCCGGCGTCAAGCCACGGACCGGTGTTGGCGCGCGCGTAATTTGGGATGTTGGGATCTTCGTGTAACTGGTGGCCTACGCCATGGCCGACTAAATCTTGCACGATGCCGTACTTGAACTGCTCGAGTTCGGCCTGCACGGCGGCGCCAATGTCGCCGGTGCGCACGCGGTCGTGCACGGCCATAATCCCGGCCGTCAGTGACTGCTCGGTGTGTTCAACCAACTTAATGTGACGCTTTTGCTTGGCCTTGCCGGCAATGGTGCTAATGGCCGCATCGGTGATCATGTTCTTGTAGCGCACACCGAAGTCAAAGCTGACAATATCGCCGTCGTTAATAATTTTGTCGGGGCGCGGAATACCGTGCACCACTTCGTCGTTGACCGATATGCAAATGACGTCCGGAAAGCCCTGATAGCCCAAAAATGGCGACACCACGCCATAGGCTTTGAGTTCACGCTCGGCAATCAATGCTAAGTCTTTAGTGCTCATGCCAGGTTGTAGGTCTTTTTTAAGTAGCTGTAGAACGGTCGCTAGCATCCGACCGCCCTCGCGCATTGCGTCAATTTCTGCGGGGGTTTTTACTTTGGTCATCATGGTCATTTACTCGGGCAGCAGGTTAAGGTGGCTAACAATATCACGGTTTACCGCGCGTGTTGAGCGCTCACCATCAATGTGCAATACGGTTACACCTTGCTCGCTAAACCAGTTAACAACCGGCTCGGTCAGCTCTTTATACTCTTTAAAGCGTTCAATCATGACCTCTTCTTGATCGTCCAATCGGCCACGGGCAGTCAGTCGCGCAGTTACCGCTTCGGTGCTGGCGGTTAAGTACACCACACCATTGAGTGAAAAGCGCCCGGCTTTGACCTGATCGAGTAACCACTGCGCCTGCGGAATAGTTCTTGGAAACCCATCAAGCACTAAATCATCGTCATCATCGAGGTTTTTCATTTCGCTAAGTACGCGGTCGAGCATAGCAATAATTTCGGCATCATCCAAAAGCTCACCTGCCAGCATACGCTGACGACGGTGGCCCGTAACGTACATGCGCACCAAATCACCCATAGATATAAGGTGAAAACCGTGCTCATCGGCCAACATTTTGCCTTGCGTGCCCTTGCCGGAACCTGGCAGACCCATTAACAGAATCACTGGCAGAGCCTTTGCTTAACTAGGCGCGCAATTACTGAGCCGTCGGCAGATCCGGCCGTTTTAGCTTTAACAGCGGCAATAACTTGGCCCATGCCCTTCATATCTGTCACGCCGAGTTCGGTAACGGTGGCGTTAACCACATCCGAAATCGCCGCTTCGTCGAGCTGAGCCGGCAAATACGTTTCTATGAGCGCTTTTTCGGTAAGTTCGGCATCGGCCATAGGCTGATTGCCACCTTGCACATACATATCGGCACTTTCTTGACGCTTTTTGGCTTCTTTACTAAAGAGAGCAATTACCTGCTCATCACTCATAGGTTGGTCACGCGTGCCTTCGGCAACTTTGTTATTGAGGAGCGTCGATTTAAGCCCACGCAACGTGGTAACTTTAACCGAGTCACCAGCTAACATGGCGGCTTTTATCTCTTGCTCAAGACGCTGTTCGAGCATTAACGAGACTTCCTAGCGTATGCCTAGTTTGGTTCTTTTGACCTTGAGAGCGCGGCGTTCCTGACGAATAATCGCTTTGGTACGGCGTTCACGCTTGCTCAGAGGCTTTTCGAAATATTGCTTTGATTTAACAACAGCGATCGCACCAGACTGCTGCACTTTGCGGTTGAAGCGGCGAAGCAGGTTCTCGAGTGATTCTTTGTTGTCTTTACGGGTTACTTGTATCATCAGGTACGTATTGTACGCGACAGGGGTGAGTTTTGCAACACCCTAGCGTGTTGTTCTTTAATTAACGGCAGCACTTGCTCGCGCTGATATTGCGCATAGTTGTCGAGCGCGCTGCTTAGAGGCTCTGCTTTATAAAGCTTCACTCTCACGATTTGCACCTCGGTTATGAACCCCTTACTTATGAGTTCTTCGATTGCACGATACAGACTACTCTGAGAAAGTTCGGCGCTTTCCCCGATGGAGTGGGCTTTCATGCGCTTTTTTCCGGCATCGAGCAGAACTAAATAGCACAAGCTGGCTGATTTTGTGAGGCCGATCGATCGTAGCATTTTGATATTTTTTAGGGGGACTTCGGACATTTTTACCTCCGTTTTCCCCTACTTCAGCTTTGTCCCATTATACTGGGACATGTGCAAAATTAACAGATGGTAAGCAACGTAATTCCCAAAATTTTGGGACAAACGCGGAACGTCCTAAAAAACAGTAAACAAAAACCGGCTGGTAGCTGGCTGGCGCTATGCAAAAAACTATTGTTGGACGCGCTTGGTGGTCGAGCGCTGGCTCTTCAAAACAATGGACTGGAGTTCTTTAAAGATTGGGAACTGTTTGTTCGTGGAATAAACTTTGGTGTTGCCTTGTTTTTCGGAGGTTAGGAAGCCGACTTTTTCGAGGCGCTTGAGTTCTCGTTGGATGTTTCCAGCGTCTTCTTTAATAAGCTTAGCAAGCCCACGGACGTGGGTTTTGAAGTCAGGATACTTGGCATAAATGACAATTATCTTGCGACGAACTCGGGAGGTAATAAATATATCTAACATAAGCTTTTATATTGTTATTCAAACAACGTAAGTTTCAGTATAGCGAGCGCGTTTTAATTTTACAACCCCGTTTAGCCGTAATTTTGTGTGATAGTCAACTATACTAGAGATATGTATTTTTATGAGGTGTGGGTACGGTCGAACCGGTACCACGGAAACAATGCCCTGACGTATCAATCACTACAGGTGTTAGCGGTCGGTCAATTGGTGCAAGTGCCGCTGCAGCGGGAAAGCGTAACCGCTTTTGTAACGGCTAAGGTTGTAAAACCCACGTTCGCCACCAAACCGATAAGCGCCGTACTCGACTTGCCGCCCTTGCCGGCACAACTCGTTAAGCTGGGCGTTTGGCTGCAAGCCTACTACCCCGCGCCGCTGGGCATGGTCGCCCAACAGCTGACGCCAACCATTAGCAAAATCGTACCCGTCGAGCATCCAACGCTGCCCGCGCCACTAACAACTCAGCTGCCGGCGCTCACTGCCCAACAAACCGCCGCTGCTCAAGCCATCAATAAGCCCGACACCTACTTACTGCAGGGGCGCACCGGTAGCGGCAAAACACGGCTGTACGTCGATTTGACCCTCAAAACCATCACTGCAGGCCGATCGGCCATCATACTAACACCCGAAATCAGCCTAACCTCACAGCTCACCGAACGCTTTATGCAGGTGTTTGGCGAACGTGTCATCCTACTGCACTCCCAATTAACCCCCGTGCAGCGCCGTACAGCCTGGCAGCGGCTACTTACAGCCGTGGAGCCACTGATAGTCATTGGACCGCGCAGCGCCCTGTTCAGCCCTCTTAAAAACGTTGGCTTAATTGTCATGGACGAGTCGCACGAGCCGGCCTACAAGCAAGACCAAGCGCCACATTATCAAACTGGCCGCGTGGCGGCCAAGCTGCGCGAATTGCACGGCAGTATTCTGGTACTTGGCTCGGCTACGCCATCGATTGGGGACTACTACTTGGCCAAGCAGCGCGGCAAAACCATCGTCCGCATGGACGCCCTAGCCATTGCCGAAGAAGTCCCCGTCAAAATGCATTTGATTGATCTTAAGGACCATAGTCTGTTCCCGCGCTCTAACTATTTGTCGCAGCCGCTGATCGAAGCCATGCAAACCGCCCTAGCCGCCGGGGAACAAAGTCTACTATATTTGAACCGCCGCGGCACGGCCCGAGTGATCATTTGCGAAAACTGCGGCTGGCAAGCCATGTGCCCGCACTGCGACTTGCCGCTGACCTACCACGGCGATGCCCACGAGCTGCGCTGCCATGTTTGTAATCACACTCAAAGCCCGCCAACCACCTGCCCGGACTGCAAAAAACCGGCAATTGTCTACAAAACCATCGGCACCAAAGCCGTGGTCGACGAAGTGCACAAACTTTTTCCGCAAGCCCGCGTGCAGCGTTTCGATACGGACAATCTAAAGTCCGAACGCTTCGAGCAACACGACGCCGCCATTCGCCGCGGCGAAGTCGATATTTTGATCGGAACACAATTATTGGCCAAAGGTCTCGACCTGCCCAAATTGAGCGTTTTAGGAGTGTTAATGGCCGATACCAGCCTGCAGATGCCCGACTACACCGCCAGCGAACGGACTTTCCAATTATTAAGCCAAGTGCTTGGGCGCGTTGGTCGCGGGCACCGCGCGGGGCATGCTTTTGTGCAAACCTACCAAACCGATAATCCGGTTATTCAAGACGCCATGACGGCCAACTGGACCGGCTTTTACGAACGCGAACTGCTTGAGCGCAAGCTTTTTAAATTCGCCCCGTACTACTATTTACTCAAGCTCAGCGTCCGCCGCGCCTCGGCTGCCGCAGCATCCAAAGCCGCTAAAACGTTCGCCGCCACATTGACTTCAAAAGCAATCATCGTGGAAGGCCCTGCACCTTCATTGCACGAAAAAGTCGCTGGAAAATATCAGTATCAGCTGGTTATTAAATCAACACAACGCTCCGAACTCTTACAGGTGATTCGCAACTTGCCAGCTAACTGGTCGTACGACATCGACCCCGCCGATCTACTGTAGGCTGTCCATGTAACTGCTTACAAAATCCTGATAATGCCGAGCGAGTAATTGCATGGCTTGGTCAGTTGTCGCATACTGACTGTCCTCAATCTCATCATCTTGCAAGTGTAGCTCAGTGGCTTCATCGAACAGCGTGTTATTAACGTATATTAAAATAAGGCTATCTTCGTCAGTGCGTAATACGGTATCCACGAGTCGAAAATCAGTCTGCTCAAAGGTAATACCAATTTCCTCGCGAAGTTCACGCAATAAAGCATCCTTCGGGTCTTCACTCGCCTCAACTCCCCCGCCAGGCAATTGCCATCCATCTTTATAATCTGGTTTCACTAACAGTACATTGCCTTTGGTCGTCACAATGAACGCCTTAGCAGCAACAATTTTGCGAGGCAAACTTGCCAGCCAGCGCTTATTTTCTTCGGGTGTGTATTTATCCATGCCCTCATCATAGCAAATGCTACAAACAACTCCTTGATTACGGTATACTGATACGAATGACCAAAGACGACATTATTGCCCTACCCAACCCCCATCTGCGCCAAAAATCTCAAAAAGTCGGCATTATTACTGACGAAATCAAGCAAGTTATTGCCGACATGGAATCGGCGACTATTGATTGGGACTTAAGTCGCGAGCACGAAGTAGGAGTGGCGCTGGCGGCCGTGCAAATTGATCGCTTGTACAAAATTGTGGTGGTTCGCAATAATTATGACGACAAAAAAGACCATACCTTCACCACGTTTATTAATCCTGAGATCACTAAAGCCGAAGGTGAACTTATTGAAGATTACGAAGGCTGTCTGAGCGTACCGAATGTATACGGCAAAGTGTCGCGCTATAGCAAGGTGAAGGTTAAGGCGCTCGACGAACACGGCAAAGAGTTCCGCGTGACCGCCGAGGGCTTTTTAGCACGCATTTTTCAGCACGAAATCGACCACTGTAACGGCATGGTATTCATTGACCACATCCGCGACGATCCTGACGCTTTTTATGAACTTAATGCCGACGGTAAACTAACCGCGCTAGACTACGACGATGTCCAACAAAATAGTATACTTTGGTAACGAACGACTGGCCACGGGCGTTAGTACGACCGTGCCAATTTTGCAATCGCTCATCGCTGCCGGTTACGACGTACGGGCGGTGGTTTCGCAGTTCGAGTTGGGCAAATCCCGCAAGCCGAGGGAACTCGAAATTGCCGTAGTCGCCGCCCAGCATAACATTCCGATGCTGCTCCCCCATAAGCTAAGCGATATTGCCGACGAACTACGCGCCATGGATGCCATCGCTGGCGTGCTGGTGGCCTATGGCAAGATCGTACCACAATCAATCATCGATATATTTCCAAAAGGCATCATAAATA
>CAYXYX010000019.1:0-1383 GCA_964469755.1 uncultured Candidatus Saccharibacteria bacterium
CCATTCTGTTCGTAACCCTTGGAGTCACCGCTGATATTACCGGCAAGTACGTTGCTAAATATGAACCAACCAAACTTGCGGCCATTGAACTTAACCACCAAACGCGGGCCAATGCGCCACTAGTTATTGGTGGCGTAGGCAAGGCAGACCAGACTATTGTCGGGCCACATTTCGAAATACCGGGCGCGTTGAGCGTTTTAGCCGGTAACTCAACACAGCACGTGGTGCAAGGTTTAGACGCGACTCCCAAGCACCTACAGCCCTCCCTGGCAGTGCACACCCTATTCGATGTTAAAATGACCCTCGTTAACATATTGATGCTATTAATCCCTGGCTACTTTTTACTGTACTTCTTCAAGCGCGAGTGGCTCAAAAAACGCGCCGTACTATACGTAATGGCAACTATGGGCGTTATTGCCGTGGCAACAATTGAGCTTGGTTGGATGCTCACCGAAATCGGTCGCCAGCCATGGGCCGTCAGAGGCTTTGTGACAACCGAACAAGCGGTGACTAAAACCCACAGCATTGCCGGATTTGGAATAGCCTTCCCGACCGCCTACCTCCTGTTATTTATTGTGACGGTACTCGCTCTGCGCAAATTGATTATGGCCGAGCATAAAAACAAAGGGGGGACCTTGTAATG
Source organism: uncultured Candidatus Saccharibacteria bacterium (assembly GCA_964469755.1). Classification (GTDB taxonomy): domain Bacteria; phylum Patescibacteriota; class Saccharimonadia; order Saccharimonadales; family UBA4665; genus JAGQNO01. Next base: position 644 of record CAYXYX010000019.1, read on the forward strand.
GGATTAGTCTACCTTCTCATTTACCTGCCAATTCTGTTGTTCGTATTGGCCTTTTTATACGAAACATATCTGAGTATTGCTCGCCTGGCTAACCCCAATCTGCCCACACGCGGATACGTAGATGCTACCTGGGAAGTTACCAACACGTTACTCGTGTTCGGCGTAGTCATGCTCATAATGCTCTTTACGCAGTCTTTGGATGTGATTGCCAGTACAATATTCATGAGCACCCTATTAGCTGGTGCAGCCTTATTAGTACGCGCCATCTGCTACATATACATCTTTTACATACGCACTACTAACAAGATCGGCTTTGTTGATTGGCTATTCGTATTCAGTCATTTATTTGCCGCTGTGATGCTCGTAATTACCGTAATCAGAGCCACCATACTACTATTCACTAAACACCCGACAGCTAATTTGCAGTTCATTCCATATTTCATACCCGGACTACTGTTTGTACTAGCCATATGTGCATTGCCAATGTTACGGCTCTATAAAACACGTGTATGATGCAGCTTGTCATATACTTTTACACTGTTATTTAGTAAAGTTTAATAATGCTTAGTTTTGACGGTTTTGGATTCTTTGGTGCTGCCGGTCTGATTTGGGCAATACTCGATTGGACGATTCGTATTGGGGCGCTATTTGTTGTCCCCCGCAACCGCAAGCCGACTGCCGGCATGGCGTGGCTTTTACTCATCTTCTTTTTCCCACTACTCGGTCTAGTTATTTTCCTG
>CAYXYX010000019.1:1393-2670 GCA_964469755.1 uncultured Candidatus Saccharibacteria bacterium
AAACTTCCTAAGTCCCGTCGCGACGCCCAAAAGACTTTAGACGAAACCATAAAATCAACGCTGGCGACATTCCGTAACAATCAAAACGAGAATGTATATTTGAACGTTGAAGTCCCCCCAAAGCGCAAGCAAATCGCTCTGCTTAGCGAAGCGTTAAGTCACTTGCCCGTGCTCGGCGGCAACAATATCGAAGTCTTGCCAGAATACAATAAGGTTATCGACCGAATCGTCAAAGACATCAATGCCGCCCAAAAGTACATTCAAATGGAATATTTTATTATTGTATTAGACGAAATAACCGAACCAGTGTTTGCAGCTATAGGCCGCGCCACCAAGCGGGGTGTCAGGGTGCGCGTAATGTATGATTCATTCTCTACCAAGCGTTACCCAACCTGGAAAGAAACAATCCAGCGGCTCGAGGACGAAGGTGCGCAAGTACAGGCGTTGCTCCCGTTCAAATGGCCCGGCAAGGGTTATGTCCGTCCCGACCTGCGTAATCACCGCAAACTGGTGGTTGTCGACGGCTTTATTGGTTACACCGGCTCGCTGAACATGGTGCGCCGTGATTACCACCGTAAAGATGATATTTACTATGACGAAATGGTCGTGCGTGTGCAGGGCCCAGCTGCCTTGGAACTATCAGCCGTATTTATGACTGACTGGTACTCCGAAACTGGTGAGCTACCAAGCGAAGATGATTTTCACCTTAATGACGAAGTCCCCGAAAGCTTCGGCGACACGCTCGTACAAATTTTGCCAAGTGGCCCAGGCTACGAAGACGAAAACAATCTTAAATTATTCACCAGCTTAATTCACTCCGCCGAAAAGCAAATCACCATTACCAATCCCTACTTCGTACCTGATGACGCTCTGACCACGGCCATCACCAGCGCGGCTCGGCGTGGCGTCAAAGTTACCATGATCAACTCCGAGGCCATGGATCAGTGGATGGTCGGTCACGCTCAACGCTCCTTTTACGAAACGCTACTGCAAGCTGGCGTGCATATCCATTTGTACAAAGCACCTATATTGCTGCATTCAAAGTTCATCACTGTTGACGATGACATTGCCATTGTAGGCTCTAGCAACCTCGATATTCGTTCGTTCTTACTCAACCTAGAAGTTACCCTTATTACCTACGATCCAGCCGTTGTAGCCGCGCTACGAGCCGTAGAAGACAAGTATCTAGCCCGTACCACTAAAGTTACACTATCGGAATGGCACCAACGAGCAACCCACAAAGTGCTGCTCGATAACATTGCCCGTCTGACTTCCTC
>CAYXYX010000019.1:2770-11958 GCA_964469755.1 uncultured Candidatus Saccharibacteria bacterium
GCATTGTAAATTGGAATAATTGCTGCCCAGCCAGGTTGCCCGGCTTTTGCAAATGTCGTCCAAAGACCTGCAATCGAGGCTACGACTAAGATAACGTAAAATAATACCATCGCGAAGGATGGACCAGTACTGACAACCGTTGCACCAAAAAGTGATGGGTTCATAGTATTTCTCCTTACTTAAATTTAAGCTACGAATAGCTGTAGTAATCTTAACACTAGCTTAGAAAAGTTAGAATAGCTTTATTGAACTTCGTCATGACGGGCATCGTCGAGCGCGAAGGTAACTGGCTCAATCGCAGCGTAGCGTACGTATTTCCCAAAATCCTTACTACCGTCTTTTTGAGCAATGAGCACTAAATTCTGTGGAAGCCAACCTGTTAGCCCATAAGCCGCCGGGTACACATCAACCGTGGCAAAAGTCGCACTATAGCCAGCTAGTTGGCTTTTGATAAGCCCGTCATTGCGACCTTTGCAGCTGGCAATAATGTTAAGGGCTATACTTCCCTGCGCTGCTAATGTTTCATGCATTTCTTGCATGAATTCCACAGTTAAAAACTGTTCGGGGATTGATAATTCACTAAACACATCCAATATAATAAGATCATATTTATTGCTAGTTCTGCCCAAGAAGGTGCGGCCATCGCCAATATGAATCCGCAATCGATCGCTCGTTTGTAGCCCAAAATGATCTTTAGAAATGGTGGGCAAACCGGCATCAAGCTCAACAACATCAATAATCGCATCCGGCAAAGCAGCAACGAGAGCCATAGGCAAAGTGAATGCACCACCACCAATCACTAGTACACGATGAGGATATAGAGCATTGGCAACTTCGAGCAATCGCTGGTTATAGTCAAATAATAAGTCAGGGTCGTCATCGAGCCCAATGCCCGATTGTGCCGAGCGGCGAGGACCGCTGAATAAGACGCGTGCGGGTCGACCTTCGTATAACAATTCAATAACCTGATAATGTTCAACAAGCGTGTCGATGGTAGCAATTATTGTTTGCGCGTGGGCCATCGCTACAGTATATCGTGGAGTAGTCTACTTGTGTTTTTTTACGATGGGCTTTGCTTGTGTTTTGGGAGATTGGCCATTTTTCACAGCCGCTTTTTGCATACTCCCGAGCATTTGTTCGATCGTCATCTTTTCCTCTCTGTTTTTAACGATAACCTTTAATATAGGGCACGCAAAGCATAAGATTTGTAAGAATTCTTACAAATTACCTGTGATTTATCACTTTTCAGTCGATGAGTCGGTTTGGGGGGGTAGAACTTTGGGACCGCTTTGGTATTTTGCATCTAAAAGTGTTCGCTGCAATGCTGCCAGTACATTTGCAGCTTGATCATAGCTCATACCCAACTTAGCAATTGGCAACTGCTGCCGACCGCCTCCCTGCTGCCCGAATGTCATTGTAATGCCGGCGTTGCCTGGCACTATGTTCACACTGTCGGTATACATAGTACGGCCGTCGACGCCAAACAGAACGACCACTGATTTGCCATTTGCGGCATCGGCAATAATATCTTCGGCGCGCATTTGCCCGGGCACGCTACCGTCATAACCGGCAAGTTCCCAAAGTTGCACGGCTTCTTGATCTTGCATATCGAAATGGCTAATCAAAAGTAGCAAAATGTCTTCGGCGGGACGTTCATGACCAGCCTCAATGCGCTGCAAAGAATCCTCATCGATTTCGACAGCACCAGATACATCGGCAACCGTTTCCATATTTTGCTCACGCAAGAAACGGAGGTGGTTACCAAGGGTAGCAAACGGTCCATGTTGCTGGTTATAACTCATATAACTATCCTAACGCCCGATTCCCACATGTGCAAGCGTAAGCTGGTCCGCTATACTGATAATATGAACCTCTTTAACGGTGTCACTCTTGCTGATTTTTCTACCATGCGCCTAGGAGGCCCAGCCGCGTATTTAGCCGAGATTCACACCCGCCAAGAACTCATGGAAGCCCTTGCCTGGGCCAGCAAGCAAAACGTACCTGTTGTCATAATAGGCACGGGTAGTAACATAGTCTGGCGGCAAGAGGGCTTCGCTGGTTTGGTTTTGGTTAATAAAATTCTTGGCTACGAACTATTCGAAGAAGACGAACAAAACGTGTACCTAACAATTGGGGCCGGCGAAAACTGGGACAGCGTGGTGGCTCGCAGCACGGCGGCAGAGCTCACCGGAATCGAAGCCCTCAGTTTGATACCCGGCACCGCCGGGGCAACTCCGGTACAAAACGTTGGCGCCTACGGCCAAGATATTTCTCAGACACTGACCACAGTCGAGGCTTTCGACACCCATCAAAACATCTTCGTCAATTTGGCCGCCTCTGACTGTGCCTTTGGCTACCGTACCAGTCGCTTTAAAGTTGCTGACCGTGGCAGATTCTACATTACCAGCATCACGCTTCACCTTACTAAAGGTAATCCTCTACCGCCCTTTTATCCGGCTGTACAACAATATCTAGATGAGCATCCCGATACAGCACCGACCCCGGCAAACATTCGCGAGGCTGTCATCGCCATCCGAAGTAGTAAACTGCCTGACCCGGCGCTGGTTGCAAATAATGGCTCCTTCTTTGCTAACCCCATCATTAGCCAGGGGCAACTTACGCAAATACAGGCCGATAGTGATTTAGCAGTGCCACACTGGCCTACCCAGGAGGGGCTAATTAAAATATCGGCCGCCTGGCTGGTTGAACAGGCTGGCTTTAAAGACTTTCACGACCCCGAAACAGGCATGGCCACCTGGGCAAAACAGCCGCTGGTAATCGTAAATGAATCAGCCCGCAGCACCGACGATTTATTAGCATTCAAGCAAAAAATCGTCGATGCTGTACAGGCCAAATTTGGAATTACACTGATACAAGAGCCCGAACTTTTGCCTAGTTAGCGGCGCCCCAGCCCAACTTTTCGCCCTCTTCGTACACTTCATCTGGTATTGCCGGTGCCTCTTCTGGCTCGGCGAGCATAAGATTGCCTGCCATTTGAGCTAAGCTCTGCATTTGCTCATTAACCTCAGCCTTAGGTTGTCGGTTTGGATTTTGTCCCATTTTTTCTAGTCCTCCTTATATATCACTTGGTAACGGGAATTGTAGCGCAAAGGCCTTGACCTCTGTACGTAGCGCTTCCAACGTTGTTTCATCTTCGCGAGCATCTATAGCTTGCTTCATCCATACGGCAATTTGCTTCATATGTTCTTCAGTCAATCCCCGAGTGGTAATCGCTGGTGTACCTAGGCGAATACCGCTCGGGCGATACGGGGGTAGGGTATCGTTGGCAATGGCGTTTTTATTAAGTGTAAGCCCGATCTTATCGAGCGCTTCTTCGACGACCTTGCCATCTAGCCCAAAGCTGGTATGAACATCGGCAAGAATCAAGTGATTGCTGGTGCCGCCGGTCACAAGACTAAAGCCCTGCTCAATCATGGCGTCAGCCAAAGCGGCGGCATTTTTAACAATTTGGGCTGCGTAGTCCTTAAATTCTGGCAATAATGCTTCGCGGAAGGCTACGGCTTTAGCGGCAATAATGTGCTCATGTGGGCCACCTTGCATACCTGGAAATACAGCACGGTCAATCAGGGTTGGAATGTTTTCGAGTGTTTTTTCTGGTGCTTTTAGTGGGTTACTGACGGTGCCACGACTCAAAATTAAACCACCGCGTGGGCCGCGCAAGGTTTTGTGCGTAGTTGAGGTAATAACATGAAAGCCGTCGTCGAACGGATTACGGGCAACACCACCGGCAATCAGTCCGGCGATATGAGCCATGTCGGCCATTAGTAAGGCTCCAACTTCGTTGCCTATTTCGGCAAACTTGGCGTAGTTAAGTTCGCGCGGGTAGGCGCTAAACCCGGCCAAGATGATTTTTGGTCTGTGCTTAAGGGCCAGTTCTCGTAATTCATCGTAATCGATCTCGCCAGTGGCTGGATCCTTCATTTTGTAACGAATAAAGTAGTACAACAAGGCAGAACGCGTTACTGGCGCACCATGCGTCAGGTGACCACCGTGGCTCAGGTCCATAGCCAAGACCGTGTCACCGGGCTCTAGCCAAGCGCTGTACACCGCTTCGTTGGCGGGTGCACCGCTGTGAGGCTGCACGTTGGCATGGTCGGCGTTAAACAATTGCTTGGCGCGCTCAATGGCAAGTGTTTCGACTTTGTCGGTGTTGTCCTGACCACCGTAATAACGCTTACCAGGGTAGCCTTCGGAATATTTGTTCGTAAAAACGCTACCCATAGCATCAAGTACGTCACGGCTGACGTAGTTTTCGGACGGTATGAGTTCAAGCCCCTCGCGCTGGCGCTTTTCTTCGGCCGCAATAAGCGCGGCTACTTGTGTATCAATCATCGTGACTCCCTCTTTCGTTTTAGTATAGACCGGTGGGCGTCAGTAGCTAAATCATACCTATCATTATAACAAATGTTGTTGCCTATTTCTAAGTGATACTGCGCAAAATGTAGTAGTTATGTAGTAGATTACTACATATTTCGGAGTGTCTTTGCTTGGCAAAAAACTTTACCTTTTGGTTGCAATCTGCCTGCCACAAGCGCATAGTAAACATCAGCGAACAAAAACAAATACTTGCATTTAACGTCATATAAGGTATAATTAATCCTCGTGGAAACATCCAATCACAAAATTGGTGAACTTATAGCTCACATACGACAAGAGCGTGGCCTAACTCAGGCGGAATTTGCTAAGCGCTTAAATACTTCTCAGTCTGCCGTTAACCGCATGGAACATGGGCGGCAAAACCTCAGCCTCGAAACGCTCGGTCGTATAAGCGACGTGCTCAATAAACAGCTCATTACGGTAACCGGCGGTGCGGTCAATTTGCGTATCGAAGGCGGTCAAGAGCTGCATGGCGAAATAACCCTTAAGACCAGTAAAAACGCTGCTGTTTCGTTGCTTTGTGCTTCGCTACTCAACCACGGTGTCACCCGTTTTAAGTCATTCCCACGCATCGAAGAGGTGTATCGTATTATTGAAGTTCTAGAAAGTATTGGTGTACAAACAAAATGGTATGCCAATAACGACCTCGAGATCCGCCGACCAGAAACACTAGCCCTCGACAAAATTAATAAAGATGCTGCTCGCAAAACCCGCTCTGTCCTTATGATGATCGGCTCGTTAATGCACGATAATGCTAGCTTTAAAATTCCCTATGCTGGTGGCTGCAAGCTAGGCGAACGCACCGTAGAACCACATTTATTCGCCTTAGAAGAATTTGGTGTCGACATTGTAGCCTCACAGGGACACTACACCGTCACTGTCGATAAAAAACCGGCCGGCCGCTTTGCCCTGTACGAAGTTGGCGACACCGTGACCGAAAATGCCCTGCTAGCCGCGGCTTGCACCGAGTCCGAAACACAGATCGATTTTGTAAGCGCCAACTACATGGTGCAAGACATTTGCTTCTTCCTACAAAAACTTGGCGTAAAAATCGAAGGCATTGGCACAAGTTCATTAAAGATTACTGGCGTACCCTATATTAAAAAGAACATTACCTACGCACCTGCCGAAGACCCTATTGAAGCGATGTTCTTTATTTCGGCAGCCGTCACGACCAATTCTGAAATCACCATCCGTCGCGTGCCCGTTAACTTTGTGACCATCGAATTGTTAAAACTCAAAAAGATGGGCCTCAGCTACACCGAATCGGTACGCTACAAAGCCGAAAACAACAAAACCGACCTTGTTGATCTAACGATTCACAAACACGACGGCAAATTACGCGCCCCAACCGACAAAATTCATTCGCTGCCCTACCCCGGCCTCAACGCCGATAACCTGCCCTACTTCGTGCCTATCGCCTCGGTCGCCAAAGGTCGCACGTTGATCCACGACTGGATGTACGAAAACCGTGCCATCTACTACACCGAAATGACCAAAATCGGCGCCCAAGTCGAGCTAGCCGACCCGCACCGCGTGTACATTACCGGACGAACCAAATTTACTGCCGCCGACGTTGTGTGCCCTCCCGCACTGCGCCCTGCATCATTACTACTTATTGGTATGCTTGCGGCACCCGGAATATCTTTGCTACGCAACATTTATACTATCCAGCGTGGATACGAGGATTTAGCAGAACGGCTGAACGCGCTCGGCGCGAACATTACTGTTTTGCACGAGATGTAGCTTTTAATTGTGCTGCTCACGTTTTTACACTCTAAAAACTAGTTAATTCATACTGTCCCATTATATTGGGAATGCTCATTATCCTGATCTGTTATATTTCCGTTATCCCAAAATAATGGGACAAGACAGAAACTTATATTTTGAAGATAGGCTCGGCCTTGATTATCGTTGAAATTAATTCACAAGTACAAGGCTTCTTTGCAGAATCCAGTTTGAGTTATATAGTCTTCGTGCAGCGTAATTAATGAGGTTCAAACTATTCTGGTAGGCCGTACAGTGCTAGATTCTGGTTTTTGAAACCTTTTTCTTCTGTGACGTCGACGGCAAACCATTCCGGTACTTCAAATGAGTTGGCTGACTCCTCATCAGGAAATTCTACTTCAGCACTAACCAGCCTCATTAAATTACCCTTATAGATGTCCAGCTCTATTACGACATCACCATATGGAATCGTAAATCGTGTCTTTTCAACTCGTTTGCCGTTTGTAGCAGGCCACAACGTTTCAAATTGATCCTCGTCAATTTTAGTCTCCCATTCACCGCGGGATAATGTGCCTTTGGACTTCACGGTTAGCGTGTAGTCTCCAGCGCGATCACGCACGCGTGCTTCAGAACCATCTTCTCCTATAACTAAATAACCCTGTCTGATGGCTTGGTGCTCGTATGAGTTAAGATTGGATGGTAAGTTACGGACTAGAAACTTACGTTCAACTTCAACAGGCTTCTTTACAGATTCTTGACCTGACTCGGGGCTAGTCATACCTTATTGTTCCTCATTTATACTGCAATGATAGCGTGCTCCTTATGACTCGGCAAGGATAAGCGATTTGGTGCCCCGGGCTGGACAGCGCACGTTAATCCAGCCGCCCGCTGATGCTGGGGGCTGTGACTAACGACCGAACCGTTCTGTTAGTTCATCTCGCGAAACCAAGTAAAAAGTCCCGGCTCTGCCGAGGCTTTTTATTTGGTGCCCCGGGCTGGACTCGAACCAGCGACCTTAGGCTTAGAAGTCCTCTGCTCTATCCAGCTGAGCTACCAGGGCAAGCCAAATTTTGGCTTTGATGACACCATGTGGTGCGGGTGCGGAGAATCGAACTCCGATCTGCGGTTTGGAAAACCGCCATACTAACCGCTGTACTACACCCGCTCAGTTGGTTAGTATACCAGAAATCCACCCTTGTAGCTTCCGGTACAGTCGAACTCCGTTTTCCACATCTCCTAGCGCGATAACTGACAAGTGCAACGTTCCATAAGGGAGCTTGCCATTTTTTAACGTTAATTTACTTAATCGTCGATCAAATTGTGTTTTCTTAAACTGATTTTCCGATAATCCAGTAATGCCTTGCCAATAGTCTCTGCAGCTTGCTTCATTCGAGTCGGGATAAAGATGCATCCTCGCGACAATATTCGAGTCGCTTAGATTGCACACCTCACGGAGCCAACGCATCCAAATTTTTATAACATCTGGATTCGCATTGGAGAATCTTATTTGCTCAGTAGTCTTAGAGCCCTCGCCCAGCCATAGACCCAACCCGATCATCCAAAGATCGCGCGTATTAAGACGGCCGATATCAGATCTGCCGACTTCGCTGAGATCTGCACGTTCAGTATCACGCTCCTGCTTCCTGCGTAAGCCATACTTCAACCGACCAGAACGTATCCGCTCTTTTGCATTTTCATTAGGCGTAAAGGGCACATCCTTAAACCATGTGCTCAGAGTGCTGCGTGCAATACCGAGCTCAGCAGTAATCATACTGTATGTATACCCTGCAGATCTTAACTTAATAGCTTCAGGTTTTTTTATGTTCATGTCTTAATCTTATCAACATATACAACTCCGTTCAATTTGTGTCTCAGCCAATTTGTTACTATCATGGCAGAGGTTGTTGTAAAGCAACGCTAATTACGCTATAATCACCTCTGTTTTAGGCGTTAGAACGTTCATAAAACATGGCGGGTTTAGCTCAGTTGGTTAGAGCGCCGGGTTGTGGTTCCGGAGGTCGTGGGTTCAATTCCCATAACTCGCCCCAAAGTAAAAGGACTAGTCGAATGGCTAGTCCTTTTACTTTGTAGAACTGACCATCTGTAGTTGCTATACTGTCACTAGACTAAAAAACAGGAGTGAATATGAAGCGGGCCCTTAAGTTCATCTGGACCTATCGTTTATTAAGTTTGGCGTTAGCGGCAGCGGCGGTTGGGTTAGTATTGCAGTTTACTGGCCATAAAGATCTAGTTGCATGGGTACTGGGTACTGTGGCTATTCTAGAAGTTATTCCACTACTGCGAAACATGGTCGACGATGTTCGTACTGGTAGTTACGGCATTGATATTTTAGCCGCCACGGCCATCATCTTCTCGGTTATTCTAGGGCAAAGAAGGGCAGCGATTATGTTGGTCATAATGCTAACAGGCGGTGAAAGTCTCGAAAAATACGCCGAACGTCGAGCCCATTCTGAACTCGATGCACTCCTTAAGCAAGCGCCGAGTATTGCCCATGTGCTGCGCAAAGGTGCGCTAATTGATGTTGCCGCCACGGCAGTCACAGTTAGCGACAAGATTGTGATAAAACCAGGCGAAACAGTACCGGTCGATGCCGAAATAATCGAAGGTATATCAAGCTTTGACGAAGCGAATCTGACTGGCGAAAGCCTGCCCCAATCAAAAAAAGTTGGCGAACAAATACTGAGTGGTTCTGTAAACCAGGACACAGCAATAACCGCCAAGACCTTGCGCACCAGCAACGACAGCCAATACCAACAAATTGTTAAATTAGTGCAATCGGCAGCGGCCAGTCAAGCGCCGTTTGTACGACTAGCCGATCGCTACAGTATCCCCTTTACCATAGCCGCTTTTGCTATTGGTGGTGCAGTTTGGATTATTAGTGGTGACGCTATTCGTTTTCTTGAAGTCATTGTTGTGGCAACTCCTTGCCCACTTCTCTTGGCTGCGCCAATCGCGCTGGTATCTGGCATGGCTCGCGCCAGCAAATTCGGTATTATTGTAAAGACCGGTTCAGCCCTCGAAAAGTTAGCCGAAGCCAAAAC
>CAYXYX010000020.1:0-764 GCA_964469755.1 uncultured Candidatus Saccharibacteria bacterium
TTGCCTTCTTTGTACTTAACAATAACAGCGTCGGCGCTTGCTTGAATGACTTCACCGTCGGCTTCGGCCAAGGTGACCTGACCAGTGTTACGTGCAGCAGTCGTTTCGAGACCGGTACCAACAATTGGAGCCTGTGGCTGGATCAGCGGCACAGCCTGACGTTGCTGGTTACTACCCATTAATGAGCGGTACACGTAGTTCTTTTCAATGAATGGAATCAATCCAGCTGAGCTACCAATAATTTGGTTTCGAGCAGCGTCCATATAGTTAACGTCGTTTGAGTCAACTTCACCTGAGCTCAGGCGAGTGCGAGCACTCACGCGGTTGTTAACAAAGTACCCGTTATCATCAACCTCGTTACCACCACCGGCAACAACAGCAATTTCTTCTTCGAATGCATCGAGGTACTTAACTTTACCAGTAACTTTAGCCTTAACAGGCCATGTAGCCTTACTCTTAATAGCAGCAAGCTTGGTTGCATCGGCGGCAGTTATGGTAGAACCGGCCTTAACGATGGTCTTACCCTTTTCATCAAGATAGTCTTCTGAAGCAATGTGACCAATGATGTCTTTGGCGGTTGCAGCATTGATAACGATTCGGTAAGGTGTTTCCACAAAGCCGTACTCGTTAACACGAGCGTAGTTTGCCAAGTTCAGGACCAAGCCAATGTTGGCGCCTTCAGGAGTCTCTACGGCACAGATACGACCATAGTGAGTCGGGTGAGCATCACGGCCTTCAAAGCCAGCACGCTCACGGCTCAACCC
>CAYXYX010000020.1:774-6604 GCA_964469755.1 uncultured Candidatus Saccharibacteria bacterium
AGTGGGTTAATTTGGTCCATGAACTGTGAAAGCTGTGAGCTGGCAAAGAATTCTCGAACGGCAGCAACAACAGGACGAGCATTGATAAGCTGACCAGGTGCAACAGTTTCGATTTCACTCATACTCATGCGGTCCTTAGTGTTGCGCTCCATGCGTAGTAGGCCTATGCGGAACTGTCGCTGAACGAGTTCACCAACCAATTTCACACGACGGTTAGCCAGTGAGTCGATGTCGTCAGCTGGTTCTTGCGTGTTGTTCAGGCGGATAATTTCGGCAATGATGGCTTCGAGGTCTTCCAAGCGCAAAACGCGGTTTTCGGAAGTATTAGGCACATCAAGGTTTAAACGTTTATTGATCTTGTAACGACCAACGCGGCTAAAATCGAAGCGCTTGTAGTTGTAGAACATGTTTTCGATCAACGAACGAGCGTTATCAACAGTAGCCAGATCACCTGGACGTAAACGACGGTAAACTTCAATCAGAGCGTCATTTTGACCCTTTGTAGGATCTTTTTCGAGGGTAGCATCGATGTAACTCGAAGTGCCGGTATCAACATGCTTGAAGGTTTCACGCATTCGACTTTCAGTAACACCAAGAGCGCGTAATAACGTGGTAACCGCTAGCTTACGTTTGCGGTCAATCTTAACGAACAATGCACCGCTAGCGGCAGTCTCGAATTCGAGCCATGCGCCACGGCCAGGGATTACCTTAGCGCCGTACAAGTTAGTAGTACCGTGCTGGTCGCCTGTAAAGAAAACACCAGCTGAACGGATCAGCTGGCTGACTACGACACGCTCGGCGCCATTAATTACGAATGTACCGCGACTGGTCATCCATGGGTAGTCACCCAGGTAGATTTCCTGCTCTTTAACTTCACCAGTGATTTTATTGGTTAGTTCGACGGTGGCTTTTAACGGCGCATCAAAACTAACGTTGTTCTCACGAGCTTCAGCTTCGGTAATTTTAGGTGCTTCAAAGCGGTAGCCTTTAAAGCTCAGTGATAATTTAGTGCCAGTATAGTCATCAATTGGACTAATTTCGGCTAATAATTCACCCAGACCCTCTTCAACAAACCATTGAAAAGATCGATTTTGGTGATCTACCAAGCTTGGAAGATCAATAGTGTTGTCTTGCTTCGTAAAGTAGACGCGACTTCCTTGTTTTGTAGTGTTTTTTGCTGCTGTAACTGCTTTCGCCATGCGTAGGTATGCCCCCTGTAAGTTGATACTGCCATTTTTACTGCCTCAACATATACCGCCTTTGATATATGGGCTGTTCTAAGGTGTTTATATTGGATGTTCGTGCACGAAGGTTAACTAAGTGAGGGTGTTTGGCATTGTTATAAGATAATTAGTATCTAGCAACAAGCTCCCCAGCTTACACTACTTCTTGATAGCTACTATAGCGCATTCCTCTGATCGGTGTCAACACCTGCGCCATGCAAAAAAAGCAGTGCGCTTTACAGGGAGTGCTTTGCACTCGCCTGTGGCGCTAGCGACCCACTTTTTTGCAACAGTCGCCGGGTGCCTACGGTGCTCAGTGCAGTGCGTAATTAGGCTTTGGGGGATTGTTGATGATGTCGTCGACGATGCCATATTTTTTAGCTTCAGTGGCGGTAAGCCATTTGTCGCGCTCCATGTCTGCGTGGATAGTGGTGGCCTTTTGACCAGTGTTCTTAGCCATAATACCTTCCAGCAACGCCTTAATACGCAGAGATTCACGTAGGTCAATTTCCTGATCTGTTACCTTACCGCGAGTGCCGCTGGATGGCTGGTGGATCATAATCGTTGAGTTTGGCAGAGCAAATCGCTTGCCTTTTGTGCCAGAGCTAAGCAAAAACGCTGCAGCGGAAGCCTGAACACCAATACCGACAGTTTGCACATCGTTACTGATGTATTGCATGGTGTCATAAATTGCTAGGGCATCATACACGCTACCACCGGGGCTATTGATATAAAAATATACATCTTTTTTGGGATCGGCTGACTGCAGGAAGAGCAACTGGGCAACAACAGCGTTAGCCGTGGCTTCGTTTACATCGGAGCCCAAGAATATAATACGGTCTTTGAGCAAGCGACTGTATATATCATAGGCACGTTCGTAACGACCTTCGTTTTCAATCACTGTTGGGATCAGTACGCTCATAGTAAAACCTCCTAGTGTAAGACCTTGTACGTTATAGCTCTACTATAGATAATTGGCACTCTATAGTCAAGAGTGCCAATTGATGACGCTTATTTTTGGAGACTTTTGAGTTTATCGATGGTTTTTTCGGTCATCAAGCGACTCATGATATCGCGGCGGTTTTCGGGCTTGTCAAGCTCTTGCTGCATCTGCTCATCTGTAGCATAGCGACCTTTAAGTAACTGGATTCGAATTTCAAGTTCTTCTGGAGTAATTTTGATCTTTTCGGCATCAGCAATTTCGCCAAGTACGAGCCCTGCGCGAACCCGAAGTTCGGCACCAACACGGTTACGGGTACGGTGTTCTTCTTCGGTAACGCCTTCACCGTCTAGGTGCTCCTGCCATGTTTGGCCACGGTACAAAATGTCTTGCCGTTCCTGTTGCTCAAGGCGATCAAGTTCTTCGTCAACTAAAGCGTCGGGGATGGTAAGCTTGGCTTTTTCGGCAACGGCCTGCACTAGGTCGTTTTCGTACTTGCGCTCGGCGTCACTGACCGCCTGGGCCTCGAGTTCGCGGCGGATGTCCTTTCGGAGTTCGGCAACTGTCTTAAAAGGCCCAATACTGGCGGCGAACTCATCATCAAGAGCGGGTTCAACCATTTTTTGCACCTGTTTGGCGGTAACTGTAAAAGTTACTTTTTTACTTTGCAATTCAGCTGCACCATAGTCTTTAGGGAAAGTAATGTCGAAGGTCTTAACCGCCTTAGGCTTCATGCCAATGACTTCGTCTTCAAAACCGGGAATAAAACTATCGCTACCGAGCACTAAGGGGTAGTCAGATCCGTCGGCACCAGCAATAGATTTTTTAGTAGTAGCGTCAACACCGGTAAAATCAATAGTTACTTCATCGCCTTTTTTTGCGGCACGCTCAACTGGTTCACGCTTGGCGGCACGGTCTTGCAGACTTTTAACGACGTCATCGATCTGGGCTTCGGTCACTTTAACGACTTCTTTCGTTACCTTGATTTTGGCGTAGTCTGGCAAAATAATGTCGCTGACTGATTCAACTTCAGCGACCAACTCTAAGGTTGTAAACGGGACGAATTTACTAATACTGATCTTGGGCTGAGCGACGGGACGAATTCGTTCTTGGTCGATTGCGGCCACGTACAGATCATTCACAGCCTGCTCTAAAAATTCAGTTTGCAACTGATTCTGGTCAACACTGCGTTCGACTAAGTTCATCGGCGCTTTGCCAGGACGAAAGCCTTGCAACTTCAATGATCCGCTCATGTGCTTTAACACACTTTGCTTGATT
The DNA here is from genome assembly GCA_964469755.1 of uncultured Candidatus Saccharibacteria bacterium. Taxonomy (GTDB): domain Bacteria; phylum Patescibacteriota; class Saccharimonadia; order Saccharimonadales; family UBA4665; genus JAGQNO01. Next base: position 4,216 of record CAYXYX010000020.1, read on the forward strand.
GCATCGAGCTGTGCTTGGTCAGCAACGAGAGTTAGTTTGATACTTGTGGGTGAGATAGTTTTTTTAGTGACTTGCATAGTGAGCTAGTGTAACAGAGTTACAGATAGGCCGCAATCAGCGTCGTGAGGCCAACGAACCAGGCAAGCTCAACAAAACCACCGATCGGCTTGGCGAACCACTGAATTTTCGCTGCAAAATCCATAAACCAATTCGAGGTCTTTTTTTTGAAAGGTTGACCATGTCGGGTGCGCACATATCCAGGAAGCCACGCAAAATCAGGAAGCGTGGCAACAAAAGCACAAATTGCCGCAAGGAACCACTGCTGCGGTCGCGCAACTACCAGCACGATTACAAGCAAAACACACAATAAGGCATCTAGTGTCAGCAACTTAGCGAACTTTGAAGATGCTACATAGCCGCTCGAATCTTGGTTGCTGTCATAGTGAGGCAGAGCGTCGCAAACAAAATGAGATAAAAATGCAATCGGCAAAGCAAACGCTGGAGTGCTGATGGTTAAGCCAATAAACGCCCCCGTTAACGCGTGGTTTGTGGCCGTCACTCTTAGCTCTTGCGGTGATCTTTAACGAGACTAACAATGCGCGCTAGACTGTGCTTTTCTTCGACACCTGTTTGCAGATTCTTGATGACGAACTGTTCGGTTTCTAGCTCTTGCTGTCCAATGATTATTACGTGCGTAATGCCCTTCTTTTCGGCAACTTTGAACTGATCGCCTAGCTTTCGCCCAGTGGTTCCTACGGCAATATTCAAGCCCATATCACGTAGTTCACGAATGAACTTAGCGGCGCCTTCCTGTACGTCACCAATAATTGCAACATAGGCCTCGGTTTCGGAATGTAGCCCTGGCAACAAATGATGTGTTTCTAAAAAGTTTTCGAGAGTTGCGTCACCTAAGCCAAAACCAACGGTTGGCACAGGATCAACACCGAATAGACTCACCAGACCGTCATAGCGGCCGCCGCCCATCATTGACCGGTTGTTCTCAGGGTGAGTATCGAAGATTTCGAACACCACATCCGTATAGTAATCAAACCCACGCATTAGCGTGACATCGAATACCACATTTGTGATGCCAGCGACATTAAGCTCGGACTGTATATCTTTTAGATTTGCTAGCGACGGATGACTCTGCAGTGCTTCTGGTAAGGCACTAAAACGCTTCGCTTGCAGCACGCCGAGTAGTTTTTCGACAGTGCCCGTTTCGCGCTTGGCAGGCGTAATCGCTGCGTCTACCTGAGCTATGAACAGACTGCGCTCCATTTTATTCATGCGATCAATCAGTTTAGCAACGCTGTGAGCCTCAACAATATCGAGTCCCAAGTACATATTCAATACGTGGTCCATGAACACGCGACTATTTAGCCTGATCTCATACATATCTGGCTTGGCTCCAAAGTCCTTGAAGATTTGATTCGCCAATGTAATTATTTCTAGTTCAGCCTGGACATTGGCTATGCCAAAAATATCAACATTGAGTTGCCAGTGCTCTCGTAAACGGCCACGTTGCGGGCGCTCATATCGCCACAAGTTCGGGATACTATACCAACGCAATGGGTATGCGAGCTGCTGCCTACGAGCTGCAACCATGCGACTGACAGTCGGTGTCATTTCGGGGCGAATAACTACGTTTCGGCCACCGCGATCCGTAAAACCATAGGTCTGCTCGTTAACAATTTCCTGGCCAGACTTAGCCAAATACAAGTCTAGTGATTCTAGAATTGGCGCGTCATATTCCTCATACCCATAACGCTCGACAGTTTTTCGGAGTGAATCAAACAAGTATTTTTGTAGACGTTTGTCTTCGGGGTAAAAGTCGCGTGCGCCTTTGTAGGGTTGTGTAGAGAGTGCCATAACTGTTTACTAGTATACCTTAGAGCTGTTGGCTTTTTAAAACCAACAATCTTCCTCGGAGGTTCTGTGCACTTCTATCGCGCAAATCAATATAAAAGGACCAGTACATGACTGGTCCTTTTATATTGGTGCGACAGAAGCGACAGTTCTTGAACTTATCCGTAGTATAGCAAGTTGGTTATTTGAAAACCAAAACTATACCGTTTTTAGACTGCCACAGATTGGTATTCAACAGCGGTCAGAACAGAGGCTGGAGGTGAATTATGCCTTCTAGCTTTATTACTGACTGGTATTACTTGAACTTATACATATATAAAGGAGGAGAAAATGGAAGATAAGTTAGAGGTTCAGGACCAGTTCGTTGAGCTGCGAGCCAAGGGTAACAGCTACGACAAGATAGCTAAAACACTCGGTGTAAGCAAAGGAACGCTACTAAGCTGGTCCAAGGACCTAAGTATGGCGATAGAAAATGAACGTAACGTTGCAATGGATGCCATATACGACAAGCATAAACTTGCCA
>CAYXYX010000020.1:6614-11672 GCA_964469755.1 uncultured Candidatus Saccharibacteria bacterium
GCTCCTAAGGCTAGTGCGTCTACCATTTCGCCACATCCGCGCGGGGTTAACTGAGCTATTTTAGCCAATTTGCGAAGATTTGTCATGTATATTCGTTGACAGTACTGCGGTAGTGAGCAATAGTAATGATTACTATGCCTAAACCCCCTGCTTCAATTAAGTCGACTATGGTTCCCAGCTGGGATCTTATTAACACCAACACTGACCGCCTCAAAAAGCACTATATTGGGCTTATCTACCTACTCCTTCTACCGACTTTGGTCGTATTGTTGGGGAGCGTACTAATAGGAAATATTACTAAGCTTTCGCAGTTGACTTCCCCAACTTCAAGGCAAGAGCTCGGCTACGCCCTGAGCATAATTGGCATAATATGGGGTTTGATTAACCTTGGGCCATCAACGTATTATTTATTACAGGCCGCAAAAGACAAAGCAACAACAGTAAGCGATAATTATCGCGCCGCCTTGCGCCTAACTCCAAGGTTGTTCTTGTTCTACATCGTATACGCGCTACTAATAATTATTGGGCTTATTCTCTTCATCATTCCAGGTATATATGTTTTTAAGCGCTATTATCTTGGTGCTTATTATTTAGTCGACCGAGATCTAACGATACGCGAAACTTTTAAACAATCTGCCGCAGATTCAAAAAGATTTAGTGGGGCTATTTGGGGCATCATTGGCGTCTGGCTTGTGTTCAGCATTATTGCATCGGGTATTGGCAATCTGCCATTCATTGGTGTGATAATTGGACAGCTTGTTACCTATGGTTGCATATTCTTACCGGCGTTACGCTACCACGAGATCAAAACAGCTAAAGCGTAGACTGTTCATAAAGACACAAACTACCGCCAGCGTAGGTTTTGTGTTTGTAAAGTGTCAAATTATCTAATTCTGGTGGAGTTTGCTGAGCCGGAAAAGACAGCGCGACGAGGCCGCTCGGATTAATACGGGTTGCCAACAAACTAATTTGTGCAAGCTGGAGGTTCTCGTATGGGGGGTCAATCATGACGATATCAAAGCAAGTATCGGAGGTGTTCAGCCATGCATTTGTCGTAGTCTTAACAAGATGGACCTGTTCGTTTAACTGTAGAGCGGCAATATTTGCGGTAATTGACCTTTGAGCCGCACGATCACTTTCAATAGCTGTTACCGACGCAGCGCCTCGGCTGGCAGCTTCGAAGCCTAAAGCCCCACTGCCCGCAAAAGCATCAAGCACAGTTAACCCCTCAATATTGCCAAGCATGTTAAATAGAGCACCGCGCATTTTGTCACTCATTGGGTGAGTTTTATTGCCGCCGGTATCCGTAAATCTACGGCCTCCGAGGCTTCCTGCTATAACTCTCATGCGGCCTTTACTCCTGTAACAGTAGATTCTTTGAGTGCGCTATACCAGATCAAACTAACGGCGCGGGCCAAGGTTGGAGCAAGTTCTCGACGCACTCGTCGACCGAGTTTGGTAGTCCAACCCCGTTTGTAAAAATCGTCATACAGCTCCATCTTGGCAACGTCTTGAGCAATAGAACGAAACCAATCTTCAACACCGAGCTTGGTAAAAGATGTAATGTCGGCAGCTGACGGCAAAGAATTAGTGAGTCGAAGTGGCATAATTAGGGTCGAAACGCCCCACTCAAAAGCCAAATGAGTACTAAAAACACCCTTTGATCCCCAAAATTGCCAATTATTTGATACTTGAGCCCACAGCGTCTCGCCCGGGAATAGCATCTTTTCTTTAAAGGTGGTTCGGGTCTCGATTCCTTGACCACCACGTAATTCGACTAACTTCTCTTCGTAAGGGTAGTGATGTGCCGGGGTAAGGCCGTCGACAATTGCATGCGCCAACCAGGCAGCTTCAAAGGAAGCTCGCGTCATATCATTATTTTGAAGTGCTAATCGGAGCGCATCATAGTTTGCACTAATCAATTTAATAAGTTGCGTATCTTCACGATCAAAAGGCTGGATGTAGTGCCAGGGCTCATCAACCGCTGGGCTTTTACGCTTGATGGCATCGGGGCCGTTATGACCTTCAAAGTGGATAATTTCATTAATGCATGGAAATTGAGCGCCTGGCATCAGTCGCTCAAGGTTGCGGCGAGCAACTTTATCGATTTTTTGGTGCGCCCCCAAAACATTACCTGAGAGCGGTGTCATAGTTGATCCGGAATACATCTAGTTTAAATTCGTCACCATCTGCAAGCGTTTTACGGTGCTTGCTAACTGAGTATAGTGTAGCAAATCTTCGTCACGTTCAATGAATTTTTTAGCGGCCTGCTGCGCTGCAGTAATCAATGCTGTGCCGCTCAAACGAGCAATTCTTAGATCTAGCGCACCATGTTGCAAGCTGCCATATATAGCCCCAGGGCCGCGCATTTCTAAATCAAGTTCGCTCAATTTAAAGCCATCATGGCTCGATTCTAGCGCTCGCAATCGTTTGCTAGGCGCCTTCGAATCACTCAACAAAATGTAACAATAACCTTGATGCTCACCTCGTCCAATGCGACCACGTAATTGGTGTAGCTGAGCTAGACCAAAACGCTCGGGGCTTTCAACCAGCATAACGGTAGCGTTGGGTACATCGACACCCACTTCGATAACCGTTGTAGATACCAAAACGTCGATTTCGTGACGTACAAATTGTTCCATAATTGCCTGCTTTTCAGCTGGCTTCAGCTTGCCATGCAATAATCCGACTCGCCAATCTTTGAACTCATGTGCTCGCAACCGTTCAAAGGTTGCTTCGGCAGATTGAGCCTCTAGGCTAGTTGAATCCGAGATGAGCGGGCAAACGACGAATATTTGCCTTCCAGATGTGAGTTCAATCTGTAAATTGGCAAACAGTTGAGTACGCGAATTAGGTGACACTAGCTCAGTCTGCACAATCTGCCTTCCAGCTGGCTTTTCTTTAAGTACTGATATATCCATTTCGCCGTATAAGGTCAAAGCAAGTGATCGAGGAATGGGCGTGGCCGTCATACTTAGCACATGGGGCATATGGCCTGCTTTGAGCATGAGCGTTTTACGCTGCTCAACGCCAAAGCGATGTTGTTCATCAATGATCACTAATACAAGAGAATGCATGTCGACAGCTTCTTGTATGAGTGCTTGGGTGCCAACAATGCACTTCATGCGCCCATCTTGAATCGCCTTACGTGCGGCCGTCTTTTGGGGAGCGCTCATACTACCTACAAGCAGGCCGACCTGGCCACTAAGCTCCTGGGCCGACAATAACTGCGCGAGCGTATTAGCGTGCTGCCTGGCTAACAGCTCTGTTGGCGCCATAAAAGCTACCTGATAGCCCTGTTCCATTGCCATAATGGCGGCAAGCGTTGCTACTACCGTTTTGCCCGAACCAACATCGCCCTCAACGAGCCGGTTCATCGGTTTGTCTTGCTGCATATCCTTATATATATCCCAAGCCGTGACCCGCTGCCCTTTGGTGAGCGCAAATGGCAAACTGGCTACGAACTCCTTAGCAAGTTCCAACTTAAAAGGTATTGGTACGGCGTGCTCTAACTGCCGTTCACGTTTAATATATTGACTGGCGAGACTGAGTCCCAGTACTTCTTCAACCCCAAGGCGACGGCGAGCGTCTATAAGCTCATCATTGCTTTCCGGAAAATGCACTGCATGTACGGCGGTGTGATAATCCATGAGTTTATTCTCGACGATGAGCCATGCTGGTAGCGTTTCGGGCAATTGTAAGCCCGACTGGAATGCTGCCGCCACTGCGGCCCTAATCTGCTTTGATGTTATGCCTTTTGTTTCTTTATAAATCGGCACAATGCGCGCGGTGTTGACAGTCAGCTCTTGCGCCAACTCAATCGTGGGGTTTTGTAGCGCAAAGCGTTGATGGCTGAGCTCATAATTACCCGAAATATAATACTGCTGACCATTTTTGAGTGCCGCCGCACGGTACGGTTGATTGAACCAGATAACTCTAACACTACCAGTTTCGTCATGGGCCATAGCTTCGGTAATATGCATACCTCTGCGAACATATTTGCCACTTATTACATTAATGTTTCCCTTTAGTGTTACCGCGCCAGGTCGTACGTCGCTCATAGCTACGACATGAGAATAATCGTCATAACGGCGCGGCCAATACGTTAGCAACTCACCGACCGTACGGATACCTAAAAGTACAAACTTGGCCGCCATGGCTGGCCCAACGCCAGGCAGAACGGTCAAAGGTTGATTAGTCGTCACGCTCAATCAGCGCCGAATCTTTAAATGCCTTACCGCGTCGCAACATAAGTTTGCCTTGATGGAAATCAGAGTCTTCAAAATCTTCACGAATACTCTGAAGGCCGTTCACGTAAACCGCTCGGTTTAGGAGTAATCGTCGTGCCTCAGATCGCGACGGGGCTAAACCGGTTTCGCATAGTGCGTCAATAACGCTCATGGACGTGACATGCGCGCTTTTTATTTGTTGTTTAAGCGATGTCAGCTCTTCACCATTGGCCTCACCGACGTGTTTTTGCCCAGTTAAATAGTGGGTCACACCCTGAGCCAGCTCAACTGCGGCTTGTCCATGAATTAAGCGAGTTACTTCTTCGGCTAAACGGGTTTGCCCGTAGCGCTGACGTGGATTAGCATTGTGTTGGTTTACGATATCGGCAACAGCTGCTTCATCAAGCTCGGTGTAAATTTTTAAATAATATTCCAAGCCTTCATCGTCAAGATTAAGCCAGAACTGGTAAAAATCATTCGGTGAAGTTTTAGTAGCACTCAGCCAAATGGCACCGGCTTCGCTTTTGCCAAATTTAACACCTGTCGCCTTATTAATCACTAGAGGCACAGAGTACACATTGGCTTCGACGCCATTAATACGACGGATGAGGTCAACACCAGCAATGCTGTTGCCCCACTGGTCCGATCCACATACTTGCAAGGTAACACCGTAGTTTTGCTGCAAATGGGCAAAATCGTATGCTTGAATCAACACATAGCTAAACTCGGCATAACTTATGCCCGCACCGGATTCGCCTAGCCGACTTTGTATAAATTCACGCGACAACATTTGTCTCATTGGGACATGCTTGCCAACAGTGCGCAAAAA
>CAYXYX010000021.1:0-11003 GCA_964469755.1 uncultured Candidatus Saccharibacteria bacterium
TGAATGATACTTATCCATCCTCACTTAATAAAACAAAATCGGTGTTTAAAAAAAGCACCTCTTTGCGAGGCTTTTGTTTTGGTGCTCCCTGCAGGATTCGAACCTGCGACCTTCTGTTCCGAAGACAGACGCTCTATCCAGCTGAGCTAAGGAAGCCTAATGTCGTATACTATTCTAACAGAGAACTAACGGGGATCACACTCATGTCGCATATAACCACTTTTGCTGAAGCTCAAGACGCACTGCGCCCGTTGTATCAAAATACCCGCACACTTTATAACCTCTACACCATGAAAACGCTCATGGCCTATCTAGACAACCCCCAAGACAGGATGCGTATTATTCATATTGCCGGTACATCGGGCAAGACTTCCACTGCATATTACACGGCCGCTTTGTTGCACGCTCAGGGTCTGTCGGTAGGGCTAACGGTGTCGCCACACGTTGATACCATTAATGAACGGCTGCAAATTAACGGACAATTGCTACCCGAAGCTGAGTATTGCGCCTTGCTTGAGGAATTCATCAATCTAGTTGAGGCCTGCGACGTTACACCGTCATATTTTGAACTTCTCACCGCACTTTCGTATTGGGAATTTGCCCGCAGGGGGCTAGATTATGCTGTTATCGAAGTTGGTATGGGAGGCGAAATGGATGCCACAAACGTCATCAATCGGGACGATAAAGTTTGTGTGATTACTGATATTGGCCTTGATCATACCGAAATTCTTGGTGATACACTGGGCAAAATTGCTTGGTACAAAGCCGGAATCATCAAGCAACATAACTATGTTTTTATGTATCAGCAAAGTGATGAAGTTATGGATGTGGTCAAAGCTGTTGTCGCGACGAATCAGGCCAGTCTACATACGTATGGCAACAATATTACTCTGCACCACAAAGACCTGCCGCTATTCCAGCAGCGCAACTTGGGCCTGGCAACGCAAGTGGTCAATTATGTGAATGAGCGTGATGGCCGTCCGCAGTTAAGCGACGAACAGATTAGTACCGCTTGCGATATTGTTGTTCCTGCACGACTTGAACGCTTCACCATTGGTGGCAAAATTATTATCATTGACGGTTCACACAATCAGCAAAAAATGCAAACGCTGCTCACAAGTATTGCCGAATTATACCCTGGTCAAGATGTTGCCGTTCTAGCGAGCTTTGTTGCTGGCAACGAACAACGATGGAAGGATGCTATAACGGCGCTCACCGGAGCTGCAACACATATCATTTTCACGAGTTTTCACAGCGAAAAGGACATGCCCAAAACTTCCGCTAAGCCAGTGCAATTTGCCCAATACTGCTCTGAGCTTGAATATGAAAGCTGCAGCATTGAGCCTGATCCCACCCAAGCATTCGCCCAGCTACGAGCTCGACCCGAGCCAGTACTATTAGTAACCGGTTCGTTTTATTTACTTAACCATATTCGACCACTAGTTGTTAGGCTGTCGTGATCCGCGCCATTGCAGCCGTTGACGAAAAATTGGGTATTGCGGCGAACGGCGGTATTCCGTGGACTATTCCTGAGGATGGCCAGTATTTCCGCCAACAAACCGAAACCGGCATTGTACTGATGGGTAAAGACACTTACGAAGAATTTGCTGAGCCCTTGCCAAACCGTCGTAATATCGTGGCCAGCCGCCATCTACGTACGGCGCGTGAAGGTTTTGAAATCGTGAATGATGTAAATGAATTTTTACAAAATACCTTAGACGACGTTTGGATTATTGGCGGAGCCGGTTTGTATACTTCAACACTACATTATTGCGATGAACTGTATTTAACGCACATAGAGGGTGACTTTAATTGTGACCGATTTTTCCCTGTATATGCTGATGGATTTAGTTTGCTCAGTCAGTCCTCAGAACAAGTGAGCGGTAACTATCGCTTCCGTTTTGCAGTCTACGCTAGCAACAAAAACCGGTAGGCTCTAGGCCTACCGGATATGTAATCGTATTGCGAACGACGATTAGATGCGCTTGCGGCTGCCGTGGCTGGCTTTGCCGCCCATGCGGGCAATTCGGGTGCGTTCTTCTTTACTCATTGCGGCAAACCCACGCTTTTTCATAGTTCCGGCCATAAATCCTCCTTGTTTAGTTGGTAGTCCCCCTACTGTAAATGCATAGCTAGCCATAAGCAGTAAAATAACTAACAAATCCGAATTCTGAGGGGAATGTTAAAAAATTCATAGCAGTGCATATAGTGTAATCGTAGGATGGAAGTGTAATTAAGGAGGGTGTTAAATGTTCACTGACGAGACGAATTGTCACGATGACAAGCCAAGTATTCTTGACTTTGAGCAGCGCTTCGATCGCGCCGCTGCATTTTAATCCCTTGTAAATAATAGCAAGGAGGCTATCTATGAGCGTGATCGCATTTATTATTTTGGGTGCATTAGTTGGTTGGGTTGCTTCTATGGTTATGGGTCGTGATAACGGCCTATTAATGAATCTTATTATTGGAATCGTTGGTTCGTTTATTGGGGGCTTTGTGTCGCGCATATTTACGGGGTCAGACGATTCGTACCTAGCTTTTAGTTGGGCTGGTTTGTTTTGGTCGTTCATAGGTGCAGTCATACTCTTAGCTATCACTGGTGCGCTTACTGGGCGCAACAGGTCTACGACAGTTTAGCCATCGCCCTCGCGTATAATGTAACGCATGAACATCGCGAGGATTCCAATATTAGATCAGCCATTGGTGTTCGTTGATATAGAAACTAATGGATTGGATCATGTCCGCGGGCGAGTCATTGAAGTAGCAGGGATTCGAGTCGAAGGTGGTCAGGTGGTCAGTAGTTTTAGTTCGCTGGTCGACCCCGAAACCGATATTCCGTATTTTATTACTAACTTGACGGGGATTACGACGAATGATGTTCGTCAGGCACCAACATTTGCTCAAATTAGCGATGAGTTGGCCGCGGTCATGGAGGGAGCAGTATTTGTGGCTCATAACGTACGGTTTGATTACTCATTTTTAAAGCAGGAATTTAAACGAGTTGGTAAAACATTTGCGCCAAAGCAGCTCTGCACCGTCAAATTAAGCCGAGCCCTATACCCACACGAAAAAAGTCACAAACAGCAAACTTAGATTGCGCGTCACCAGTTCAGTTACGCTCATCGCCACCGTGCCTATGATGACGCGGCAGTGCTGTGGCAGTTCGTCCAGCATGTTCGAGCAAACTTCCCGCCCGAACAGGTGAGCGCAGCATTGGAGCGCCAACTTAAGTCACCATCAATGCCACAATCTTTGCAGTCGGATATGGTGCGGGACTTGCCAGAAGCTCCGGGAGTTTATATTTTCGAGGATGCTACTGGGCAACCCTTGTATATCGGCAAAAGCGTCAATATTAAAAAGCGGGTCATGAGTCATTTTAGCCGTGACCACGCCGAAACTAAGGAATTTAAAATTGCCCAAAGTGTTACGAGTATTCGTACGCAGCAAACTGCCGGAGAACTTTCGGCATTATTGCTCGAATCCAAACTGGTTAAAGAATTGCAGCCGTTGTATAACCGAAAATTGCGTAAAATTAATAGGCTCGCGTTGGTGCGTCAGCACCGCGACGATAAGGGCTACTTGGTAGCCTCAATCGATGAGTCCAGCACGATTGACCCTAGTGCCACGAGCGATATTTTAGCCGTGTACTCAAGGCGAAGCCGGGCCAAGCAGGCGTTGAATGATATGGTCAAAACATTTGATCTATGCCCAAAATTGCTGGGTCTAGAAAAGACCCCCGGCGCTTGCTTTATGTATCAGCTTCACAAATGTCGGGGCGCGTGCATTGGTGAAGAGCCAGCTGTTTTATACAATCAGCGTTTGCAAGTAGCTTTTCAGAATCAGCGCATCCACGCCTGGCCTTATAAGGGCGCAATTATGCTCGAAGAGGCTTTAGATAGTGACAGTCTGCAAGCTATAATCGTCGACAAGTGGTGCATTATTGGTGAATTAACCCAGGAGCCGTTCTGTGAACCCGTTATAGTTACTTCCGAGAAACTTTTTGACCTTGATACGTATAAAATCCTGCAATCACACTTAATGCGTAAGCTGCCGCAGTTGACCATTAAACCGTTTGATGTAGCATTATTCGCTGAGTCATAGGTCATCGATAGCGTACACTTGATGCTATATGAATATCACAGTTTTTGGAGCTTCCGGTAGTGTTGGGCAACTTGTCGTAAAAAGGCTGCTAGACGACGGACACACCGTAACGGTATTTGTGCATAAAAGCTCTACTTATGTAGCGACCGAACAGCTTAAAATTATTAAAAGTGACGTCCATAATGCTGCGTTCGTAGAATCAGCCGTCCGCGGTAGTGATGCAATAATAAGTACACTTGGTAGCTGGCACACTCCTGTAAAAGACATATTAAGCGCCGCAATGAGCGCTGTCATTCCGGCAATGCAAAAAGAAGGCATCAAACGTGTCGTTTCATTAACTGGTTCAGCCGCTTGGGCACCCGGCGACAGTATATCGCTCGGCAATAAACTGTCGCACAAAGTCTTTAGCTTTATTGCGCCCGACATTATTCGTGACTCAGAAACTCATCTTACATTGCTAGCGGACTCCGGGCTGGACTGGACCGTTATTCGCTCGCCTATCATGAAGGACAGTGACAGTGACGATTATGTATTAAACCGTACCTTGCCCGGCAATCTTGAGAAGGTTAGCCGCCAGGCGGTAGCAAAGGCGATTGTAGATCAGCTAAATGATACGAATTTTATCAAGCAAGCCCCCCACGTTCACAAAGCTTAAAGCTTATTGCTTGCGGGCGTCATCACGAATATCTCCAACGAGTTCCTCCAGAACATCCTCCAAGGCAACAATGCCCAACGTTTTGCCATTACTATCAATGACTTCCGCCAAGTGGGCGCCAGCGCGCTGCATTATAACCAGTGCTCGGCGTAGCGATGTTTTTGGCTTGATTTCTGGTAGTTCACGAACCAAAGTCAGAGACATGCTTTCGGATTGCGCCGCCGATGAAACATCGAGTAAGTCTTTAATGTGTATGTACCCGCTCATGACACCGTTCGAGTCAAGAACAGGGAAGCGAGAAAAACCGGTCTGAGCGGATAGTGCTTCAATAGTTTGAGCACTTGCAGTTGAGTTTATTGTCACGAGTGATTTAACAGGTAATAGTACGTCGGCAACCGTTTTTTGGTCGAAGGTTAGCGCGCCAGAAAGAAGCTGTTCTTCATCTTCACTTAACAAGCCTTCCTTATGCGATTCTTTAACAAACCCGGCAACTTCATCACGGTTAAAGCTACTGGCCAGTTCAAGTCTTGGTGTTACTCCGAGCAGTCGCAAACAGCCATTAGCCAGGGCATTAAGTCCGTGCACGATCGGAAGGGTTAGTTTAACAAAAAGCACTAAGGGAGGCGTGAGCCATAAGGCAGCCCTAGACGGTCCAGCCAGCGCTAAGTTTTTGGGGACCATTTCGCCAATCACCACATGCACATAAGTTAATACTGCAAGAGCAATTACAAACGAAACAGGATGTAATAAGTTGCTGGACAAGCCTAGGCTTGTAAAAGGACTTTCTAACATATGCGCCATGAGCGGTTCGCCAACAGCACCAAAAACTAGTGAGCATAATGTTACGCCGAGTTGAGCACCGGCTAACATTAAAGATACCTTTTCCATGGCTCCAAGAGTGATCTTCGCCGCTCGTGAACCGCCTAGAGCATGTAGTTCGATACTGCTACGGCGTGATGACACGAGCCCAAATTCGGCACCGACGAAAAAGGCATTTCCAGCCAACATGAGTAGGGCTATTAGAATCTGGAGCTCGACACTCATGGCGCATCCTCGGTTTCGACAAGCTCTACCGACAGGTCTATGCGATCAACCCGGTGACCGTCCATGCGCTCGACCGTAAGGGTTGCTTGCAAGGCGTGGCCTTCGCGGTTAACACCAGCAACTGTTGCTGTATCATGTACGGCTGGGATATGTTCTAGCTCGTAGGCCATGAGGCCGCCAATTGTTTCGTATTCTTCATGATCTGGCAGGAATATGCCGAGTTCTTCGGAAATTTCATCGGGACGTAAAAGACCTGACAGCAGCCAGCGATTCTTGGAACGTTTACGAATAGCAGCTTTGCCGCGATCATGTTCGTCGGCTACTTCGCCAACAAGTTCTTCGAGCAAGTCTTCAATGGTAACAATGCCATCAGTACCACCGAATTCATCAATGACGATGGCCATTTGCATGCCACCACCGCGCAACTGTTCGAGCAGGGGTTCAAGCTGTAAGCCAGAAGGCACAAACACAGGCGCACGCATAATATGGCTGACTTTCGTATTGGCTCGATCTTCCCGAGCAATGGTGATTGCTTGCTTAATGTGAACTACTCCGACAATATCGTCGGTATGCTCGCCGGTGACCGGAAAGCGTGATAGGCCGGTATCTTGGGCGGCTGCTATGACATCTTGGGCGCTGTCGTCATTTTTAACGCTGCGCATTCGCAAGCGCGATGTCATAACGTCGAGCGCTGTTAAATCGCCAAACGTCAGCGAACGTTCCATCATTACAGCCGTTTCTTTAGCCAACGTACCCTTTTCGGCTGAGCGGCGCACCAGAGACAATAGTTCATCGGCGGAACGGGCTGATGCTAATTCTTCTTGAGGCTCAACTCCAAACCGACGCAAAATTACATTGGCACTATTATTAAGGGCACGGATTGGCAGTTGCATGATTCGTGTAAAGACGCGCTGAAAGCGTTGTACAAAACGAGCAGTAGCCATTGGATTGGCAATTGCAAGGTTTTTAGGTACAAGTTCACCGAGCACCATGGTTACGGCCGTAGCAATACCAATACCAACAAATAAGGCAATTTCTGACACAGCGCTTGCTGGAACGCCAAGCGAGGTTAGCGGACCTTCAAGCAGGCTTGCCAGTGCCGGTTGGGCCAAAAAACCAATGGTTAGGTTGGTGATCGTAATGCCGAGCTGGGCGCTTGATAACTGTGTAGATAAGTTGTGAAGAGCGCTCAAAACGCCTTTAGCTCGACGATCGCCGCGGGCGGCACGCCGCTCCACGGTTGTTCTGTTCACAGCCAGCAGCGAAAACTCCGATGCCACAAACAGGCCACAGAGTAGTACTAACAGTAGTGAAATAAAAATAAGAACTATTTCTAGCATTGGGGGCTTAGGCGAACCTCGACAAGCGAAATGGACATGCGTCTATAATAGCAAACTTACGGATTTTGTGTCTGCTCGATCGCCTTCACTCGAAACTGTAGTATCTCAATCAGTAATGCATCGGGTAGTGGTTTTTTGGCAGTAAACTGAATAGTCCCCTTGGTGACGGTGTAGTCGCCAAGCTTATCCTTAAATGCTTCAGTTGGTCCAGATGTCGGGAACAGGCTCATGTGGTGTGTAAAAACGCCAAAGTACAGCAGCGGCTTGGACTGGTATTTGAAGGCAGGTAGCCCATAACTGATCGTCTCTGTTGCTTTGGGCACAGTTTGACGCACTATAGTTCGTATATGCGAAAGCACGGCCCGCTGCGAAGGGTCTACATATTTAAGATAGTCATCAATTACAGACATGGTTTTATGATAGCAGAGCGGCGTTTGTGGTGTTATAGTGCAAGCATAATTAGGAGCACGCATGGAAACGACCAATCAGCCAACAAAGACAGAAGTTCAAGTACCCGGCTACCTTAAAGCATCAAAAATTATTACCTATGTATTTTACTTTTACATCGTCATTGGCATTATTTCGTTGACAGTGCGCATATTCCTTCTATTGCTAAACGCCAGCACCGCAGCTGGTTTTTACCAGTTTGTCATGAGGACCTCAAACCAGTATCTGCAGCCATTCCGCGGCCTATTCCCAACTGCCCAAACACAGAATGGCGGCTACCTTGATGTATCAGCGCTCTTTGCCATTGTTATTTATTTATTCCTTCTATGGGGCGTCAAGAGCCTCGTAAACTACATTCAGAATAAGATCGACATCACTACTGCTCGGCAGGAGCAGGAATTAGCAGAAATCAAGCGTCAAAAAGAACTTGACCGTCGCAGTGCGCAAGAAGTTGTAGTTGAGCGTTCGGTGCGCTCCTCAAACAATGTCCGTAAAGTGTAAGTAAGCAAGGGGGGCGTCATGTTAAATCCAAAGTCAGCTTTTAGCGGATTTACCGTCAATAACCTAGACGCGGCAAGCGAATTTTATGGCAAAACCCTAGGCTTCACCTGCGAGCCTGCTGTCGGTGGTCTAAAATTAATTTTGCCAGATGGCTTTTCGGTCTGGGTCTATGCCAAAAACGATCATCAAGCACCCAGCTACACGCTACTCAATTTAGTTGTCGACGACATTGACGCTGCTGTAGATGAACTCGTAGGACTGGGCGTAAAGTTCGAGCAATACAATATGGATGGTATGCCGCAAGACGAAAAGGGCGTGCTGCGCGGCCTGGCTCACGGCATGGGCCCTGACATTGCTTGGTTCAAAGACCCGGCCGGCAACACCCTTGCCATTTTGCAACAACAATAAGCTCAGAAAGGTAACTATGATTTTATTACTCGCTCGTTTAGTACTCAACATTCTGGCGAACGCCGTCGGCTTAATCGCCGCTTCTGTGCTACTGGACGGCTTTTCGATTAATGGCACCGCTTTTGTGGTGGCTGTAGCAATATTTTCGATCACTACTACCGTGCTTGGACCGCTAATCATTAAAATTGCCTTAACTAATGCACCGTTCCTGGTTGGCGGAATTGCGCTAGTGACCACGTTGGTAGGCCTGATTGTAACCAACCTAGTTTCCGACGGTATATCGATTAGTGGACTTAACACATGGATTATCGCTACTTTAGTGGTTTGGATATTCGCAATTATTGGCAATTTACTATTACCACTAGTCATCTTCAGAAAGACTTTTCAGCAGCGCAAAGCCAAAGCGACTGCCAGCTAAAACGGCTGACGAATAATAGTTTTGAGTTTTTCGGGATCGGCTCGTCGCGGATCACTTAGGTAAATTTCGTGGTGGTGTTTGGTCGTTTCCGTCAGTTTGCCTTTGTGATCGGCTATAAACTCGTGAAGACTCTGAATGGTAAAACCCTCGCGGCTATAAGGACCAATGTACATAACTTGAGCGGCGCGGCCTTCATCGTAACTTTGAAACCTTATTTTGGTAATTGCTGTGGGATTCTTTTTGGCCTTAACATCTGCCACGGCACGATCATATATAGCTTGCGTAACAATCTCGGGCTGCATAATCATGGCTGTCCATAGCCAATTTGATTTATCTCTCGGGGTGAATTCACTCATTTTTTCAGTCCACCATAAACCCTCCAAGGGCATCACGCTAAAATCATGCTGCAGCTCTTTTTTGCACATGAATTTAATAGTATAGGCAACGGTATACAGGGCCTGGATCGCTGCTGCGTAGTCTTTTGATGTATTTGGATCACCCTGACCATCAATCATTAAGTAATTCATTGGAGGCAGCTTAACAATAGCCGGGTCATTAGCGGTGGCCGAATAGAATTGTTTGAGCTGTTTTTTATAGTCAGTTTTTTCCACACACGCCTCCATAATCAAAGACTATATTGATAGGTTGTTCCTGGCAATGACTTGGATCAAGGCGAACTTGTTATCTTTGGCTAGTTGCTGGATCGGTAGTATATACTTACCGCAATGAGTGATGACGCAACTAGTGATATTTCACCTACTCGGCTCCGTATTGGCACGGTGCTCATATTTTTGTGGTGGGTACCCATTTGGGCGATTGCCCCACAGCTAGCTGATATGTTCGGCTTTGATAGTAATAACGCTCGAATTGTTATTATGATTATTCAGACTATCATCGGTCTAATTGGCATGTTGATCGTAGGCAAACAGATTGCTGGAATTATGAAGGGTACATCGTTCAGGCGCATGCCATCCACTGTCTGGAAAGTGCTGCGGCACGGCTCGATTAGTCAGGCGTAAGGCTTAACGCGAAGCAATTCGTCGACTGTCACAAATTGGTAACCGGCTTTTTGTAAGGCCGTAACTGTCAGCTTAACGGCTTCGATGGTTTCGCCACGTTTTGCGCCTTTGCCGTTGTAGCCGTCGTGAAAAATCAATATGCCACCGGGCCTCGCCCGCTTAACGGCTGTTTTGGAAATAGCGCTAGGGTTGATGTGAAATACTTCTAAATTGTGACAGAAGACGCCCGATACCGGTGTTAAGCCATGCGTCTTGACGGTACGGAGTAACATAGGCGTTCTAAAGAGCCACGGCGGCCTAAATAATGCCGGTTCAACCCCTAGCACTGTTTTAAAAATCGCTTGCGAATTAGTAATTTCTTTGCTGAAACCGGGCTGGATAAAGTAGTTGCTGAACTTGTGTGTAAGTGAATGGTTGCCTATGACATGTCCAGATTGTAATATGCGTTTTGAAATATCGGGGTTGGCTTGAACTGCCTTGGCCACCTGAAAAAAGGTAACCTTTATATTTTGGCCGTTTAAAAAGTCGACTAGTTGGGAGGTGAAGGGCTCATTGGGGCCGTCATCGAAGGTGAGGGCAAAGATCTTGTCTGTTTCGCCGTTTAGTCGATACGGAAAGTGTCCGAATAATTGTGAAGATGGTGACATGCACAACCAGTAGGCTGCTAAGAGTAGGGCAGCACAGACTGCGAGCCAGATCATCGGTTAGTAATTTCGGCCAACTTCACTTGTATGCGCTCGCGGATGTTAGGCGCCGATCCGATAAGTTGGATTTTAAAAATACGAGTCAAAAAATATTCTAGGAAATAGTAGTACAGCAAGGTTACAAAGAGGTTGTAGAACAATCCCCGCTGCAGCCGTCGCGACGATGTAAACGTCGGGTTACTATTATTAAATATAACCTGACCTTGCTTTTTTAAGTTACGCAGCAAGTCTAATTCGTCGCCACCTTGCGTGAGCTGCGTATTGTAGCCAACCCAAGCGTTTTTGCGAAACGCTGTGTTGGTGGCGGTTATGTAAACGGGGCCGTTAGTGAGTTTGGAGAGCTTACTGATACTGCCAAATAAAATT
>CAYXYX010000022.1:0-8613 GCA_964469755.1 uncultured Candidatus Saccharibacteria bacterium
CGATTATGGTAGCTGGTCTTGGACCATACATTAACGCCAGCATTATCATGCAGCTTCTTACCAAAGCTATTCCTCAACTCGAAGCCCTTCACAAAGAAGGCGAATTTGGTCAAAAGAAGATTAATCAATACACCCGTATTCTTACGTTCCCGCTGGCTATCGTGCAGTCCATCGGTTCTATTTACCTGATTCGTCAAACAGCCCAGAGTATTGGTGGTATTGGTGACATCACCGCTAACAGCTCACTTATGCAGTGGGGCCTGATGGTCGCCGCCCTAACTGGTGGTTCAATGTTGCTGATGTGGCTAGGTGAACTTATTACGGAACAGGGGATCGGTAACGGTATTTCGCTACTTATTACGGTTGGAATTGTAAGCGCATTACCATCTCAAATTATTAATATTTCTAACTCTGTGCTTTCTAAAACCGACCGCTATAGCATTTTTGGACACACGATTCCTCTCGATAATAAATCCGCGATTTACGGTGGAGTCATGATCCTGGCAATCATTCTGGTAACGTGGCTCGTGGTTAAACTGAACGAAGCCGCCCGAAACCTAACAATTAACTACGCTAAGCGTGTGCAAGGCAATCGGGCGTATGGTGGTGTTACAACCGTATTGCCGGTTAAGTTAATTACCGCTGGTGTTGTTCCAATCATTTTTGCGGTAGCATTTTTAAGTGTTCCTAGCTTTGCTGGGCAAATCTTGTCTAACGGTTCAAATCCAACTTTGGCAGCACTTGGCAAAAACCTGGCTACATGGTTCCAAACACCATCTGCGACTACCTTCGCAACTATGGGCTGGCAGGCTTACATTTACCCAGTAGTGTACTTTCTGCTGGTATTCACGTTCACGTTCTTCTACACCAGCATTACCTTTAACTCTAAAGAAATTGCCGAAAACTTGCAGAAGCAAGGTGGATTCATTGAAGGTGTTCGTAGTGGGCTCCAGACAGAGATTTACCTTGGTAAGACCGTTAACCGTTTAACGTTCTTTGGCGCTGTCAGCCTTGGTCTACTGGCACTGATGCCAATTATTGCCCAGGTATTCATTAATCAGAGCGTGACTGTAACCGGTACCAGCATCTTGATCCTTGTGTCTGTAGCCCTTCAAACCTTGCGTGCGGTGGAATCACGTGCCTTGATGGTTACGTACGATCAATACTCCCAACCGGACTTTTTTAACGAACCCGAAACCTCTGCCGATGCAGCGCTTGGTGTCAGCCGCTTGAAGTTCCGTCGCCCAGGCAGCAAAAAAAGGAGCAATTCGAAGTAAAAAGTCAATATTGACACTTTACAGTAGTTGTTAAAACTGCT
The DNA here is from genome assembly GCA_964469755.1 of uncultured Candidatus Saccharibacteria bacterium. Classification (GTDB taxonomy): domain Bacteria; phylum Patescibacteriota; class Saccharimonadia; order Saccharimonadales; family UBA4665; genus JAGQNO01. The sequence continues at coordinate 1,319 of CAYXYX010000022.1, forward strand.
ATACTTCGTAAGTTATATTTATGGCTAGCAATAAAGAGGTTATCGAACTTACCGGAACAATTGTGGAAACCCTGCCGGGTACTCAGTTTCGCGTCGAACTCGAAAATGGTCATAAAATTATAGCTCATGTCGCTGGTAAGATGAGGAAACACTTTATCCGAATTGTCCCCGGCGATAGCGTTACCGTAGAATTGACGCCTTACGATCTTACGAAGGGTCGCATTACGTACCGCAAATCCTAATGCCGCAAGGTATCAGTAGTTTATTAATCTAAGGCAGTGTGTCATTACCAGTAAAGGAGGCAATGATCCGTATGAAAGTACGTGCAAGTGTTAAAAAGATCAGCCCGGACGACAAAATCGTTCGCCGCAAAGGTCGACTATACGTTATTAACAAATTAAAGCCTCGTCACAAGCAGAGGCAGGGTTAAACTATGGCAAGAATTTCTGGTGTAACTATACCAAATGAAAAGCAAGTCTGGGTTGCCCTTACCTATGTATATGGTATTGGCGAAAAGACTTCATACAACATCTTAGCGAACGCTAAGGTTGAACCGACTGTTCGTGTCAAAGATTTGACCGACAGTGAAATTGCTAGTATCCAAGACATTATTAGCGCTGATTACACCGTAGAAGGTGAACTCCAGCGTATTGTCACCGGCAACATTAAGCGACTTAAGGAAATCAAAGCCTACCGCGGCATGCGTCACGCTATGAACCTTCCAAGCCGTGGCCAACGTACCAAGACAAATGCCCGCACTCGTCGTGGCAAAAAGTCTACGGTTAGTGGTACTGCCAAAAAAGTAGCGAGTAAGACGTAGGAATAGGATAGATATATGGCAGATTCAACACCCCGACGCAAGAAGGCAAAACGACAGGTCCCTAGCGGCCAAGTTCATGTTTTGGCTACCTTCAATAATACAATTGTCACATTCACCGACACTTCAGGCGGCGCATTGACCAGTTCAAGTGCTGGTGCCTGCGGTTTCCGCGGCTCCAAAAAAGGTACTGCTTACGCTGCACAAGTTGCCGCTGAGCGTGCCGGCACAGCTGTAAAGCAGCAATATGGCTTATCTCGTGCTGACGTCTACCTCAAAGGTGTAGGCCTTGGTCGTGATGCAGCTGTTCGTGCCTTAGCTGGTCTAGACATTCAAGTCGAAACGATTCGTGACGTAACCGGCGTGCCACATGGTGGCGTTCGTCCAAAGAAAGCACGGAGGGTCTAATATATGGCACGTGATACAGGATCTATTGTTAAGATGAGCCGCCGTGAAGGCTACGCCCTTCACCCTAAGGCTCACAAAGCACTCGTTAAGCGAACGACTATGCCTGGACAGGCACAGAACTCGCGCATGCGCCAAAAGACGAGTCAGTACTCACTGCAACTTCGCGAAAAGCAGAAAGTTAAGCGTTTGTATGGTCTGCTCGAAAAGCAGTTCAGCAATCTCATGAAGGAAGCTTCTCGTAAGCAAGGTGAATCTGGTGCCGTATTGCTGCAGTTCTTAGAACAGCGCGCCGACAACACTGTCTACCGAGCCGGTTTTGCGACTTCACGTCGTGCAGCCCGTCAGCTGGTGACTCATGGTCACTTTATGCTGAACGGCAAGCGTTTCGACATTCCATCTATTCGCCTCAAAGCAGGTGATACTCTTACACTTCGTCCTCACACCAAGGAAAAAAGCCTGTACTTCAAGCAACTTGATGACGTCAGTCCAGCTCCCAGCGAGACACCTGACTGGGTCAAAGTTGACCGTAAGAAGGTTAGTGTTGAGGTCACCGGTTTACCGGTCCGAACAGATGCTGAACCAGATATTAATGAACAACTAATCGTCGAATACTACTCACGCTAAGGAAGGAGCAACATGTCAAATACTATCCACACACCAGGAGTTGTCAAAGTTGACGATCACAGTGCTACGAGCACTACATTTTCCGTCGAGCCTTTGCACTCTGGCTACGGCATGACACTTGGTAACAGCTTACGTCGCGTTTTGCTTTCGAGCATTTCGGGTGCTGCTGTCACCTCTTTCAAAATTGAAGGAGCCACCCACGAATTTACAACCGTTCCTGGCGTTAAGGAAGATGTCGTCGATATTATGCTTAAGCTCAAGGGCGTTCGTTTCCGTGTTTACGGGGAAGACGTGCAGAACTTACGCATTGTTAAAAAAGGTAAGGGTGTTGTTACGGCTAAAGACATTCAGGTTAACGCCGATGTCGAGGTTGTAAACCCAGACCACGTTATTGCTACCATCGATGACGACAAAGCTACGCTTACCATCGACCTTACCGTCGAAATCGGCCGTGGCTACCGCACCATCGAAGAAGGCACCGCTCGCAAAGCTAGCGACATGATTGCTATCGACGCAATCTTCAGTCCTGTACTGCGAGTACGTTACAAGGTCGAAAACACTCGTGTTGGTCAAATGACTGATCTTGATAAGCTGATCATAACTGTTGATACCGATGGTTCGATCACTCCTCAGGACGCCTTTGAAGAAGCTAGCGCCGTATTGGTCAACCAATACACCGCACTAGCCGGTAAAACACGTGTCGCCGTTCCAGTTGTTGAAGCAGCTGTCAGTGATGATTCTGGTCTAAACCTTGGCAGTGACATGATTGGTGACGAATCAACAGCTTTGAACACTTCAATCGAAGACCTCAATCTTTCGGCTCGTACCACTAACGCCTTAATTAACAATGACATTCACACCATTAAGGACTTATTCAGCCTGAATGACATTGAACTTCGCGATCTTAAAGGCTTTGGCAGCAAAGCACTTGATGAAGTTAAAGAGAAAATGGCAGAGTTGGAGCTTTAGATGCATCGTCACGGATATCAAGGTCGTAAATTTCACCGCGAGCGCGATCAGCGGGAGGCCCTTATTAAGGGTCTAGCTGATTCATTGGTGAAATACGAAACGATCGAAACAACTCTCGAGAAGGCCAAGGAAGTTGTGCCTTACATCGAAAAGCTCATTACTAAAGCTAAGAAGGGCGACCTTCACAACCGCCGTCAGGTGCTTGCCGGTCTTCAGACTGTTGCCAGCGCCCATAAGTTGGTTGATGAAATCGCCCCTAAGCTCAGCGGTCGCGTGAGCGGCCACGTACGCATTACTAAAACGACAACCCGTCGTGGCGATAATGCACAACTAGCCCGCATTAGCTTTGTTGACGATCTAACTGACGCACCAGTGGCCAAAGCCGCTGCGCCTGTTAAGGAGGACAAATAATGAAGACTTTTAGCGCAAAACCCACCGATGTTACCCGTGAATGGTACATTGTTGACGCCAGCGAAGTCCCACTTGGTCGCCTCGCGACCCAAGTAGCCCAGCTGCTCACCGGTAAGGGCAAGCCCCAGTTCACCAAGAACATCGACTGCGGTGACTACGTCGTAGTTATTAACGCCGATCAGTTGATTGTAACTGGTAAGCGCCTTGACCAAAAAATGTACTACCACCACAGTCACTACCCAGGCGGTCTTAAAGAAACTAAACTTAAAGATCAAATGGTTAAGGACTCAACCAAGCCAGTGATTCATGCTATTCGTGGCATGTTACCTGTTAACAAGCTTCGTGATGGCCGTTTGGCTCGCCTAAAGGTCTACGCCGGTGCCGAGCACAAGCATGACCCTCAGCAACCAAAAGTTTTTTCACTCAAGGAAGGTAAATAATTATGGCAGCAAGCAGCTATTTTTACGCGCTTGGCCGTCGTAAGAGTGCCACCGCCCGCGTTCGCATTATGAACGGTAAAGGCGCAATGCTCATTAACGATAAGCCAGCCAACGAATACTTCGCTGACAGCAAGTATCTACTAGCCAAGCTCGACGAACCTTTCAAGGCCGTAGATCTTATTGGTAAGTACGACGTTAGTGCTCACGTCTCAGGCGGCGGTCACGACGGTCAAATCGAAGCTATCCGTCTTGGTATAGCCAAAGCCCTCGTTGTCGCCCAAGAAGACCTCAAATCAACGCTCAAGCGCGCTGAACTACTCAGCCGTGACAGCCGCGAAAAAGAACGTAAGAAGTTCGGTCTCAAAGGCGCGCGCAAGCAACGCCAGTTCACTAAGCGTTAATCCGTTTGTCGACAGCTCAAAACTCCGCTCAAAAGGCGGAGTTTTTGCAATCTCTTGACAAAGGGTGTATATTAGACCGCATGTCAAGTACAGCTAACTATCAAATCGTAACAGCCGCCGTTTCATTCATGAAGCGCTGGTTTTGTGTCACACCTCTACCGGTGGCGATTTGCTCTGTACGCTCGTAATAATACTCGAACTTATTGAATAAACCGCCACCACCAAGGAGGCGGTTTTTAAATAAACGATAAATAAGTGTAAGGATTATGGAAGACATTAAACAACTCGAAATCGATGCCGCCTTGGGTCTCCTAGGGATGGACAGATACTTGCACTATAGTGCAAGTGAAAATCTCCTCGATGCCATACACCACGGAATAATTAACTTAGGCTGTGCTCAGAAGGAACGTCGAGCCTTGCAAGAGAGCTTGCGTGCCGGTCGTGCCAGCCTAGAAGGAATAGGAATAAAACACATGGATACTTTAGACGCCGAAAAACTGCTTCGAAATCATGGGGTATTAATTGACCCATCAGATGATCGAAGTCCTGAGGCTATCGTGGAAGCACTTGGAATAATTGCCATCCAAGAGCCAGAACCAACAGAACATGCAAGCGTGGCCTAACTGAGGTATAATGAGGCAATGAGCAAACCTGTAATCCTCACTGGCATTCGCTCTAACGGCGATCTGACTCTTGGAAACTACCTTGGCGCAATTTTACCGCTGGTTAACCTGCAATCGCAGCACGCCGGCAAGTTTCAAATCAACATGTTTGTGCCGGACTTGCATAGCTTTACAACGCCAATTGAACACGGTGAGCTGTATCAGAATACGCTTGATAATTTGCGGTTGTTTGCAGCTGCTGGACTAGATCTTGAGCAACCCGATACATTTGTGTATCGTCAAAGCTATATTGCTGCCCACAGCGAACTTACTTGGATATTGGACTGTTTCGCTTATTACGGCGAGCTCAGCCGCATGACCCAATTTAAAGATAAGAGCGACGCCCAAGCCAATGTTAGCGTCGGGCTATTCAACTACCCAGTACTGATGGCAGCCGATATCTTGCTGTATGGCGCCCAGTATGTGCCCGTTGGCGAAGATCAACGCCAACATTTAGAGCTGGCCCGTGACATTGCAATCCGCCTTAACAACCGATTTGGTAAAGAACTATTCGTTGTTCCCGAAGATTGGAATAAGCAATTAGCATTTTCGGGGCGCGATCAGGGCGTACGAATTCGTAGCCTGCGTAATCCCGACAAAAAAATGAGTAAAAGCGTCGAAGACCCCGCCGGAACCATTTTATTAACCGATACACCAAGCGATGCTGCCAAAAAAGTAATGTCTGCAACCACCGACTCTGTCGGGGCAGTGCATTATGATTTTGCGACCCAGCCTGGAGTTAGCAATCTGATAACCATAGGTGCCTTATTGTCTAACCGAACGATTGCCGATGTGGCCACCGAATGGGAAGGTAATGATCGCTATGGTGATTTTAAAGCCTATGTTGCCGGCGAAGTTGAGAAGTTCTTAACTGATTTGCAGTCCAATTATAGCCAGGTTTCCGAGCAAGCCATTCTAGACAAACTCGGGCACGACGAATCAGCCATGCGTGCTGTGGCCAAGCAGACATTATTGCAAGTCCAGCAAGCTGTCGGACTACGCCCCTTATAATGCAAGATTATTGGATTGACGAAAATTACATAGGTAAGCGCTTGGACGTGTTTGCTAGTGATCAGTTCCCAACTATTAGCCGTGCTTACGTACAGCGAATGATTGATGAAGAGCAAGTATTTGTTAATGGCAAAGCTAGCAAAACTGGCTATAAACTGCGCATGAGTGACAAAGTTACTCTACCTGATATTGCCAAGGATCTAGACGTTGAAACCCCTGTAGTTGACGTGCCAATTATATACGAAGACGATGATTGTCTTGTTATGAACAAGCCGATTGGCTTGTTAACTCACGCTCGGGGTGGCCATGTGGCCGAAGCCAGCGTTGCCAGCTTTTTGCGGCAATATGTTAGCGATATCAGCGGTGAACGTGCCGGAATCGTACACCGTCTTGACCGTGCCACCAGCGGTATCATCATTGGTGCCAAAAACCCTGAAGCCCTCGCGTGGCTGCAAAAACAATTTGCAGGTCGTAAAGTTAAAAAAACCTATCAAGCGATTGTTGCCGGTCATCTTAAGGACCCTGAAGCAATTATTGACATGCCGATTGAACGCAATCCCAAGGCTCCCGCCACCTTCCGCGTTGGTGCAAACGGTAAGCCATCGATAACTCATTATCTGGTTGAGCAGGAAACCGAGCATTATAGTTCTGTTGTGCTTACACCTGAAACCGGTCGAACGCATCAGTTGCGTGTCCACCTTGCAGAACTTGGCCATCCAATTGTCGGCGATACCCTATATGCAGGCATGCACGCTGATCGCCTATTTTTACACGCCCGTAGTCTCGAAATCACCGTTCCTTCACGCAAACGTCTCGTATTCGAAGCGCCACTTCCGGCCGCTTTTGCGGAGTTTTTGCAGCATGACAACTAAGCCACTCCTACACGCTACAACAGAGGCGCAACTCAACAGATTGATTGAACGGCCAACGCACGCGGTGCTCCTGGCGGCACCGGCAGGCGCTGGCAAGGCTACGACCGCCAAATGGTTAGCGTCATCTGTAATTGGCAGGAGCACTGATGCATTGTCCAACTACCCGTATCTTTTAACTATCGAACCAGAAGCACCTGGCAAAGCGATTAGCATTGAAACCGTGCGCCAACTTGAGCATTTTGTAAGTCTCAAAATTCCCAGCCAAAACAACATCTCGCGGCTTGTTTTATTGTATGATGCCTATTTGTTAACCACCGAAGCACAAAATGCTCTGCTTAAGACGCTCGAAGAGCCGCCCGCCGATACCATGATCATTTTAACTAGCTCTAATCAAGACGCCTTGCTACCAACGATTCGTTCACGCATGCAAACGGTCGAGGTAGTGCGACCGCCGGCCGATGGACTTATTGCCGCACTGCAGCAAAAAGGTCTAACTGTTGCAGAAACCACAAAAATCATGGCCTTGAGCGGTGGATTGCCAGGGTTAGCATTTGCGCTCGTCGAGGGCGACCAAGATCACCCTCTTGTAGCTGCTGCTCAGACCGCTCGTGACTTACTGCAACAATCTACCTTTAATAAGCTGTGCCAGGTTGATGCGCTGTCTAAAGACCGCGAATATA
>CAYXYX010000022.1:8623-10139 GCA_964469755.1 uncultured Candidatus Saccharibacteria bacterium
ATTCTCGAAATGTCATATATATCTTAACGCAGCTAGCACACGCAGCGTTGCTAACGGGCAAGAGCAGCAAACGTTGGCAAACGATCATGCAGGCCGCTTACAACGCCGATACGGCCCTCCAAAGGGGCGGCCAGCCCAAGCTTGTCCTCACAGACCTTATGCTCAACCTGTAAATTTGCTATACTAGGGTACATGTTCGCACTCGTCATTGTCGCTGCTTTTGGGTGGTTGGCATATCACAACGCCGTCGTCCGCGACGATGAACTCGCGGGGGTTTCCCGCAAGGTTGGCGATCGCCTAGGTAATTTATGGGATATTGCCCACCTCAGTATGCGTGAAAACCGCTTTTTACGTGCCGAAAAGGCCCTATTAACTATCCTAAAAATCGACGAAAAGAACGCCGCTGCGTACAACCGTCTTGGCATCCTATATGCCAAGCAAAAAGAGTACCGTGACGCCATCGACTGTTTTGAAATTGCCAGCAGCATCGAAGCCACGCCTTCCAGCCTCCATAACCTCGGGCTTATATACTTCGAAACCGAAAACTATGAAAAAGCGGCCGTGGCTTTCGAGCAAGCCTTAAAATTAGAAGATAACCTAGCTGCTCGTCATGTTGCCTACGCCAAAGTGCAAGAAAAACTTGGTAATGTTAAGTTAATGTTTGTTGAACTCGAAAAAGCCGCCGAGCTTGAACCAAATAAAGAAACATACAACTTGCTATACAAGGCCTACCAAAGCCAGGGCATGGAAGCCGAAGCCGACATAATTGAAGACAAGATTAAAAAATTAATCATGCCCGCCGGACGTCGTAAACGTATTTTACGCCCCCGTAGGGTTGTTGTTTAACCCCTGTTTTGATACACTAACTGCTGTTGCTCATAGCGTTGTTGTGAGTAGGCGTGCCACCTTAGCTCAGTTGGCTAGAGCATCGGTTTTGTAAACCGAGGGTCGTCGGTTCGAATCCGACAGGTGGCTCCACAAAAACAACAGGACAGCAAAGCTGTCTTTATGCGGGGTTAGTGAAGCGGTCAAACACAGCAGACTGTAAATCTGCCCTCTCCGAGTTCGTAGGTTCGAATCCTACACCCCGCACCAATATAAAAAGGCATCTTAGATGCCTTTTTATATTGAGAACATTATTATTGGCTAATATCGCCGTATAGCATATATGTTATAAATATAGCAAACATGCTATATTGCAAAATTCTTTATAAACAATTTGCACCCCAAGGGTAACTAAGCTTGAGAATATTGCTAATAACAGGTACACTATCATACGATAAGCCGTCTTAGCTCAGGGGTAGAGCGCATCCATGGTAAGGATGAGGTCGAGGGTTCAAATCCCTCAGACGGCTCCATAGCATTACATTATTATAAAATACTTGACAAAGGCAATCCCGAGGAATACCATAAGCTTAATAAGTACTAAAACCAAAAGAATTAGGCTTATTATGGAAACCTCAAAAGGGTACTTTGTCCTTCTTGCAAGAAGCAAAAAATAAGAATACCGGCTTGA
>CAYXYX010000023.1:0-9140 GCA_964469755.1 uncultured Candidatus Saccharibacteria bacterium
ATATATAAGAAAGCATCATGAAGCCAGCCCGAAGCGGTCCATGCCCAGCGATATAATGGTACCGCTGATTTCGAGACACGTAATTACTTGATTAAAGCTGCTAGCCGACAGCTGACTACGGGACAGCAACTCATTGCTGCCAGTGATGCCGCGTCCCATTAAATTGAGAATAGTTTGCTGCTCGGGCGTGGCACCTTTGGGTATTGCCAGACGGGGCGACCCAGTAATGCCGAGTGATTCCAGTACATCGGTGTAGCTGGTTAGCAGCCCAGCACCCTCTTTTATGGCTTTGTGGGCACCAGCCGACGTTGGGCTGGTGATATTGCCGGGCACAGCCAGGACGTCTCGTCCCAGTTGATGAGCAAATTCGACCGTTTGCAGGCTGCCGCTTTTTTGAGCGGCTTCGGTGACTATGATTACCTTACTTAATGCGGCCACGAGTTCGTTGCGGGCAACAAAGTTGCCCTTATGATTCACACTATCGGGGTGGTATTGGCTAATGAGCACTCCCCCACCAGTAACGATGCGTTCAGCTAGTCGCCTGTTAGTAGCCGGCGCCGGTGCGTGCACAGGACTTGGTAGCACGGCAATAGTCATACCTTTGACCGCTAATGCACCCTCGTGGGCCTGAGCGTCCACACCAAGGGCTAAACCGCTAATAATGACTATTCCCCGCTCTGCCAGCCGCCGAGCCAGCTGATTGGTCACCTGACGGCCGTAGGCGCTAATGTTGCGACTTCCGACTATAGCTACGCGCGGGTACTTCATGAGTTCTGAGAGAGGGCCACGATAATACAGTTCCGTTGGAGGTTCATGCATGCGCATGGCTTGCACGGGGAAATCTTGGTCGCCTTGCTGGGTGGTGATAATTTGCATACGATCATCGTACACCCCAAAGATTAAATAAAAATTAAATTCGCATCTGTTAGCAAACTGTTTATGCTATTTACAAATCAGCAAAAAGGTGTAAAGGTATTGACAAAGCGCCATGTCTTTGCTAAAATAGCAACTTGTAAGTTTCGTAATAGAAATTTACGCACCTTTTACCCCCATTCTAACAATTGTTAGATTGCTTTAGAGCGTGTTGCTTAGACCATAGTTGTTACCCTCCACTTACTCTTCGCCCGTTTGGACTTGTTCCATTCGCGTTCTAAAGCAGACTAATCCCTTTAAGAAATCCCCCGATCAAGTGCGAGCCTAAATGGTTCTGGACTTGTCCAGAGACACACGCACATTTATTTAGCGCGATGATGTTTCGCCCGGGTGGGCTTGAAGGGAAAACTTGTTAGGGCGACTTCGGTCGTACAATCAAGGATCTCCTTCGGGAGAGCGGTGGGAACTTTGGTTACCACCTGAAATAGGTCAACGAGCGGTGCCCACCCCCTCTCGTTGGCCTTTTTTAGTGGGAAATTGGTATAATAGAGTGTTAAAACGAAGGAGATGTATGGAAAAAGAAGTTAATTTAGTGCCTTTTGCTTATGAAGTGCTAGGGGCTTCAGATTATGATGTTGACGCTGCTGAGCAGCACTTAGTCGAACGCAAGCGTGAACTTGACAGTAGGGTTAAAGCGGTAGACCCATCGGATTTGCAGGAGCGAGTTCGGCTTCAATTTGATCGTGAAGACTATGCTATTGATGAGCGTCGGCTCGAAATAGTCCGCGATGCTATTATTGGCTTTTCTGTCGAGCAGTAATTAGATAATAAAACTACGAGTGTCGTGCGGTAGCGCGCCACCGTAGATGTATTCGCTCAAAATTGAGTTAACTTCACGGGTCAGGTTGCCGATCTCGGCTTGTTCATTGGCCGAGAATTTTTGTAATACAAAGTCGGCGCTTTCGATTTGTTCAGGGGTTTTAGGGCCAATGCCAATGCGTATGCGGCCGTAATCTTCGCCAAGGTGTTGAGTGACCGACTTAACACCGTTATGCCCGGCGCTGCCCCCGCCCTGACGCATGCGGATGTGGCCAAAAATCACGTCGAGTTCATCGTGAATGACGACAATATTTTGGAGGCTAATCTTATAAAATGCTGCGGTAGCCTGTACGGCTTCCCCGCTGAGGTTCATGAATGTGGTTGGCTTAATTGCAATTACCCTTGTTTGGCCTAGTTGTCCGCTGCTTAGGTGGCACTTAAAGTCTTTTTTATCCACCCAGCTGCTCATTTCTGGGGTGGAGTCAACAAAGGCGTCAACGGCTATAAAACCAGCGTTGTGGCGGGTGAGGTCATATTCGGCACCGGGGTTGCCGAGGCCGACGAGTAAAATTGTTTTGCTCAGGCCCATGCTGTAAAACTGTACCGAATCAGATGCTTGCGGTAGTTTTTGCAGCCAGGCCATGCCTAAGCCTGTCCTCGATCGCGGTTAGCTTCAAAGGTGGGGCTTTGACCATGTTTGTGGGTAACGTGCTTTTCGATGAACCAGAGTTGTACTGGTGTGCCGGCGAAGCCGAACTTTTCGCGGATGTTGCGCTCTAAGTAGCGCTTGTAGCTCCAGTGCAGGAACTTGGTGTGGCTGCCAAAAATCTTGAAGGCTGGCGTGGGGTTATCGTCCTCTTGAACCATGTAGTTGAGCTTAGGAGCACGGTTTTTAAGCCCTGCTGGTGGGTGGGCGTCGATGACGTCTTTAAGCCATTTGTTAAGTTCGCGGGTGCTGACTTTAGTGTGACGAGTTTGGTCAATATCTTGGGCAATATCGAAGAGCTTGGTGACGTTTTGACCGGTGATGGCGCTGGTAAAGATCAGTGGTGCCCACGGAATAAAGTCGAAGTGCTGGGTAATTTGTGGTGCCAGGGCATCACGCGTAAAGGCATCCTTACCTTCGGCGACGTCCCACTTGCTGACTACGAGTACGAGCCCCTTGCCTGAGTCCTTGATCATGCCGGCGATTTTTTGGTCGAGCTGTACGCCAATTTCGTTAACATCCATCAGTAAGAAACAAACGTCGGATTGTTCGATGGCCGCTAAGGTGCGAATAACGCTAAAGTGCTCAATACCGAGCCCGATTTTGCCTGGGCGACGGATGCCGGCAGTGTCCATGATTTCGATTTCGCGGCCTTGGTACTTTATGATTGAGCGGTTAATGTCACGGGTAGTTCCAGCGCGGTCGGCCACAATGGCCTGCTGTTTCTTAGATAAAGAGTTAAACAGTTGCGATTTGCCAACGTTCGGTCGTCCTAGGAGTGCAATACGCAGACGATTGTCATCATCGGCCAACGTTGCTTTAGGAATAACACCGAAAAGGGTGTGTAGTAACTGTTCAATTCCCTGATTTTGCGTGGTAGATGTGCGTATGATTGGCTTAATGCCTAAGCGATCAAAGCCGGTAAGGTCGGCACCGTGAGCTTTGTCGAGCTTGTTAATAATTAAGAAGACGGGCTTTTTGGAACGTAGTGCCATTTTGGCAACTTTGCGGTCCTCTTCAGTTATAGGAATGTTGGCCTCAACAACGACCCAAATAACATCGGCGCTATCGGCGGCTTGTTCGATTTGTTCTTGAATGGTGAATTCAAAGTCATCTTCGGGGGTTTTAACACCGGCGGTGTCAACCAACCAGAACTGCTGCTCTTGGTAGTCAGCTTTGGCCATAATGCTGTCACGGGTGGTACCCGCCTCTTTAGCTACAATAGCTTCGCGGCGATCTAAAATCGCGTTGAATAGGCTTGATTTACCGACGTTGGCTCGGCCAACAATAGCGATGATTGGTAGTTTTTTGCTCATTTACTGCCTATTATAACAGAGGTAGCCGGTATTGACAAGCATGATATAATTATTACACAATGAGTTTTGACGAGAAGGCCGAATTCGCCGAAAATAGCCTGGAGCACTTCTTTGAAGTCTTCGATCGTGTCAATTTGCTATCGGTCTTCTTTGATTTGTTTAATGCATTTGGGATGGACCGGATGACGGACTATGTGTTTAGTCGCGATAGCTACGAGGTCGTCACCCCAGAGAATGGTGTAGTGGACGCGCGAGAAATATCCGAGTCAGGTCGAATACCGGTTGTTGGGCTTGGACCAAGGGAACTAATCAAACTTAAGATAGAACCACATCCCCTTCAAGCAGCTGAACCGTTACCGCTTATTGCTCAGCAGGAAGCTGCCGATAGACTTGGTGGGGATGTTACAGCAATGACGTACTCGGTATATGGCATTGATGATGTTGGTGATCAGAAGATTCTGTATCGAGGCAGCCCGTTGCTAATATTTAATTATTTACCTAAGCTAAAAAAGTTTGGCCGAACTTGCCCCACCATCGTAGCTCATGAAATAACACATGTAGCCCAGATTCTTAGTTACATTCCGCATTCATTTGGTACCGAAGAGACCTATAAATTACAAATGAGCGAAGCATACCTAGCAAGAGAACTAGAGGCTTGCGGAGTACAGGTTGCCATGGCCAATAACGGGCTTCTCGATGATGAGCCGCTGAAATTATTTGATGTGGCAAAAAAGGTTGATGAGCTTCGAAGGAAAATACAGGGTGATAGCTTTCTGGCAACTGTGATGATCGCGCATGCAATGCGGGATGATGCCGAGACTCGGCGATTTCTACTGCCCCTATTGCGTGGCCCCAGCTAAACTTCTCTCAATTCGCCAGTGGCTAGACCATCCAAGTGGTAGTCACCAAATTGCGTGCGGTGCAGTTTGGTTACACGATAACCAAGTGCTTCAAAAGTGCGGCGAATCTGACGATTGCGTCCTTCGTGCATGCTAATAGTCCAGCGTGAATCATCGCCATCAACCTGACGACTAAGCTCAAATTTACTGATACCATCATCCAGCTTAATGCCATGGTCACTGATCATTTGTCGGTGTAGCGGTGCGAGCGGCGTGCTTAGTTGAATCTGATATAGTTTTTGCTTTTTGTGACTTGGATGCGTGAGCAGATTTGCCAGATCACCGTCAGATGTCAATAATAACAGGCCCGAGGAGTCTTTATCGAGACGGCCGACGGCTTTTAGTCGGTGATATTTTAGCGGCAGAAGTTCATAAATGGTTGCACTACCCTGCCCGCGGCGACTAACAATATAATCAACGGGCTTGTTAAACACAATTGTTGTAACCTGGGCTGGAAGATGTAAAACAACCTCATTTAGTTCGACGCTGTCGTGTTCACCGACGTCAAATCCAGTGCTTGCCGGAGCGCCATTCACCGTAACATGACCGTCACTAATAGACCGATCGGCGGCGCGACGGCTCATGCCAGTGGCTTGGGCCACGAATTTATTGATACGCATAGGAGTAGTGTAACAGACTAAAGAGCGATGCTGTTGGGGTCAAACTCGTCTGGAGCAGGAGCAGGCGCTGGTTGTACGGGCGCGGTAGGCGCTTGCGTCGGCGGCGTGACATCTTGCATAACCTGTGGTGCTGGTGATGGAGCTGGCGCAGGGGTAACCACGGTGCCTGGAAGGCCGGCGTTTTCACGGGCATTTTCCTCGGCAACGAGCATATCGAAGCTCTTCTTACCAAGTTTGTTACCGCTCAGTGGTGTGATGACTTTAGTATGTACTGCTGTACCGTCGGCTGGTGCTATGGGTGCTGGGGGTGTTTCGGTCGCTTGGGCGGTTTGGCTGCCTAAGCTAGTTATAGCATCATTTAGGGCTTTTTGACGTTGTTCGTCGGTGGCAGTAACGGCAATTTCTGGCGGCGTTTCGGGCTTAGTTACCTCTGGCTGCATGGGTTCGGCTGGCGCTTGGGCTGGCTCGACGACGGCTGGTGGTGTGGATGACTGGGTTTCAATAAACTCAGTAATTTGTGCTTCAACATCCGCTTCTTCTTGGGCACTCGTTTCAGGTGTATCTGCTATTGGTTCTGGTGCTGGAGATGCCGAAACTGCTTGATCTGAGGATTGTGGTTCTGTCACTGCCACTGGCTCGGGTTGAGCCGGAACTGGCACTTCGCTTGGTTCAGGTGTGGTAACTTGAGGCTCTAGTTCAGGTTCCTCCACGGGTTCTTGTGGAGTCTCGACTGCTGGTGCTTCAGGTACGGTTACTTCTGGAGCCGAAGGTGCCGGTGTATCTGTAAGATCGTCGTCAACGGCTGGTGGGGCTGCAGCCAATGGTATGACCGGAGTTGATACAGGTAAATCAGCTGCAGGTGGCAAAACTGGTTCTTCAACTTCTTCAACCGCAATTGCTGGCGTTGGTGCCGGGACCTGGACAGGCTCGGGTGTTATTGGTGTGGTTTCTGTGACGGGCGTTGGTGTAGGTGCCTCAACGGCAGCTGCAGCAGGTGCGGCAATTGCACCGGCTTCAGCGAGCAGTTGTTGAGATACGTTCACAATGTCTTCCAAGGTAACCTGAGATTTTACTAGATAGCGGTCGGCACCAAGGCTGTCGGCTCGAGTTTGGTCTTCGGCTTGGCCAAGTGCAGTTAGCATGATGACCTTTACGTGCTTGAGGCTATCGGTGTTGCGCAAAATGTCGAGCATTTCGAAGCCGCTAATTTTAGGCATCATGACATCTGAAATAATAAGGTCTGGCTGTTGGCTTTTTGCGACGACTAGCGCCTCTTCTCCGTCACGGGCGGAAACAATATCGTACCCCTCGGCTTGCAAGCGGGCTTCATAAATTTCACGTAAGTTGTTGTCATCTTCGACGAGTAGAATTTTTGCCATGGTAATCCTTTAATAGCTTATGGTTAGCATTATTGTATCACGGTGTTTCGCGTTGCGGTACATGGTTACGTTTAAGTCTTTCCGGCCTCCTGTGCCTGTGCCTTGGCGGCCATGGCAGAACTAAGTCGCGGCAAGTTAATAAAGAAGCTGCTACCTTTACCCGGTTCGCTCTCGACCCATATCCGCCCCTGGTACAGTTCAACGATCTTACGGCAAATAAATAACCCTAGGCCGGTGCCGCCGATCGTTCGGGTGGTGGAGTTATCAACACGGTAAAATTTTTGAAATAAATGCGGAATATCTTCGCTAGCAATGCCAGGACCAGTGTCACGGACATAAAATTGCACCACATTGTCGTCGCCGGTGAGGCCAATTGAAACTTTTCCGGCATCGGTGTATTTTACGGCGTTATCGAATATGTTGGTAACGACTTCGCGCAGACGGTCTGGGTCAGCCATAGCGTAATAGAGTGGCCTGATTACATTGTGTGTGGCATTAGCTGTGGCGTCGATATTTTGACTGGACCCAACTACGAATTCCATCACCAGGCCTTTCTTTTCCGCACCAAAACGTAGGTCATTGCTGAGCTGTTCCAGAAATTCGCCAATCTCGACGACGACAGGATGGCTTGTCAAACGGCCGTCTTCGGCCTTAGCACTCGTAAGCAGGTCCTGAAACAGCTGTCCAAGGTGTTCAGTGGATGAGTGCGCTTTTGTTAAATAGCCGCGGGCGCGGGTGTCTATAGTGCTGACCTTGTCATTCATAGCCAGCGACAGATAACCTTCTATGGCCGCTACCGGCGTACGCATTTCATGACTGGCGGTGCTAATAAATTCGGAACGCTGCTTCTCTTCTTGGCGTTCCTGAGCAACATCACGCAAAATCGCTACTGCTGCATAGACCTGATTATTTTGATCTCGGAGTGGTGTTAGGCTCAATGCCACTGGTAACTGCTTGTTAGCTCGAGACAAAAGTATGGCATCGTTGTCACGGATTGGCATCTCTGATCTAAAAATGCGCCTAATTGGATGGGTTGCGTCTGGGTATGGTTCATTCTTGTCATTGATGAGCTTAATCACATTGTTCCATAGCATACCTACTGCCTCATCGGCCTCCCAGCCGGTAATTGCCGCCGCCGCCGGATTAAATAGCCTAATCATGCCCTCGCGGTCAATAAGTATTACGCCGTCTTCAATACTGTTGAGGATTATGTTTGACCGCTGTTTTTCGTCTTGCAGGTTGGCAGCCAGCACCTTATTGCCGCTCTTGCCCACTTTATGTCGTCGGTATAATCGCTGGATCACGAATAATAACCCGACGATTATTGCCAGGAGCCCGATTACTGCGCCAATGAGGAGTTCTGAGTTCATTCTATCTGTTGTTTCTGATAGTAGTATCTCTGTTTTTACTGTATTTTGCAATGCACTTATGGTTATTAGGGCTGGACGTGTTGCGTGATTTTTGGTATTATTTTGTGGCTTTGTGAAGTGTTAATCGCCATCGAACTTCCCTACAGAGTGGCCCCTGCAGCTTCGCTGCCGGAACCAAATGCTCGTAAGATTCAAAAATATGTAAACACATTTTTGAGCCTTACTGCGCTTTGGCCCCTTCGTCTAGTGGTCCAGGACGTCTGGTTCTCATCCAGAAAATCGCGGGTTCGACTCCCGCAGGGGTCACCAAGTAAAAAGCTCACCGAAAGGTGGGCTTTTTACTTGCTGCTCGACAGTTGTGCGATTGAGCGTAAGCTCCCGTAGTTACTCTATTTTAACGGGGATTGATAGCTTATTTATGTATTGACTTTCATGCCCTCAAGGAGTATAAATATGTCAATGAATCGGGACTGCGGATGCGGGCCCGATTTTTAATTTCAGAGACTATTTACTCTTGGGAAAAATGGTAATGCCAACATTCTGCCAGCGACCATTAATATTCCTCACTTTCGAGAATACACTGTCGTAACTAAGCTGATGTCCGTTGCGTTCGGGCTTACCAAGGAAGTGTCGTGCAATCGGTGTTGCGACCATATCGGCTATTTGTATCCCGGTTACATTATCGGATTTCTGTTTGAACTGAATAGCTGATTTAAGCTTTAGTTTTAACTCGGCTGGCTGCACTTTATTAGTGCCTTCCACGCGGCTACCTAGGTAAGCAATTTCCAACTGGTTATCAAGAATGCTATTCCGGCTCTCGGCAATGATCTGGCCTCTTTCATGGTCCTTAAGGTCGAACACTAAGCGATTAATGAGGTTATCAAAACTCAAGATATATGGATCACGGGCTTCAAGTCCGTAATTTGCAAAGTGCTTGTCTTTCATAATCACGCAGGCCACGATACTGATGTCACTGACTTGAAGGAAGCGTTCAAAATCTTTGTAAAACGACTGGCGAAAATTAGCATCTATAAACTTTCCGTAGGCACTGTGTTTAGCTGTTTGTGGATGCGTCATCTCTTTGCTGTGCAGCGTAAGATCGCTCGTACCGAAGTGTCGTTGTTTAAAGGCATTGAGTGCACTTGTTAATGCACCGTC
>CAYXYX010000023.1:9150-9459 GCA_964469755.1 uncultured Candidatus Saccharibacteria bacterium
CATGGTATGAAGATTCTGAGAGTATGCCAACCAGTACAAAAATAGGGTATGAACGATCTATCTTAGAAAGGCTGTGGTCACCTGTTTCGTCGATGTATAGTGTTTTCATAAGTCGCTACTGTACGCTCATGTGGGTGATTTTTGGCTGCATCTTCATTTGTAGCTGTTAGGACGTGTTTAATGGCTTTAACATCGACTTTGAGTTCTCAGATGTCGGCCTCTATTGTTGGAATTCGAGCGACATGAAATTGTATTTGACCAAATGCTTCAATAACAACATCGATGCGATCATCGTAATGTTCAAGGATC
>CAYXYX010000024.1:0-9435 GCA_964469755.1 uncultured Candidatus Saccharibacteria bacterium
TTAACCCAAAAATTGGTTTGGTACACAATGCCGATTCGGTTAGCTCTAAAATGCGCCAACTCATCCGGCTTCAAGCCGTAAGCGTCGCGACCCTCAAAAAGCACCTTGCCCTTAGTGGGCTTTTGTAGACCAGCGAGTACGTTTAGCAATGTTGACTTACCGCTACCCGATGGACCATACACAATGTTGAAACTGTTTTCGGCAATCTCAAAGCTTGCGTCTTTAAGCGGCGTTATAACCTCGTCTCCAATTTTAAATTCCTGATGAATATTAGTTGCTTTGATGAGTATATTTGCCATGGCTAGAGTCCAAACAGTCCTTGTAATGTGTTGAGTACTACCGTCAGCACGCTATCTGATGCTCGTCCAATAATTGCCGACTGTGGCTCACCCTTACCGACGTTGCGTGACTTATCATATGACACCGGCTGCAAGCTGTAGACCTTAGATGTTGGCAGGTCAGAGACAATCACAATGTGCTCAAATGATAGTGCATTGTCTTCGGCGGTCTTGTTGTTAAAGGTTGTGATGCCCGAGCCTTCACCGTACCAAACCTGACTGGTAGCCGGCTCATCGGTTCGCCACGATACCACTACTTGGCCGCGAGCTTCGGCACCGCTACCACGTATGGATGACTCGACACTAATATTGCTGATCTTTGGTGCACGCGTATCGAGTGCGGTACGGAACACTTGTCGATCCGAAAGCGCAACATTGCCAGCAAGATCACGAGACTCTGCAACCAGGAAGTACTCGCTGTCGTCTTCAAGGTCATTAATTATGACGCTGTGATCGGCAACCATATTTGCGTCGTTGATTTCGGTACCGCTGGTGCCAACTTTGCCGTAGGTTATCGAACTCGAAGATGGCACATTAGTGGTCCAGGTAACCTGCTGGGTACTGGTTGGCTCTCCGGCTATCGGCTGGAATTTAAGATTACTGATCTTAGGCCGAGCCGGCGTAGTGAATGAGAAGATGCTGCTATCGTACGACGTGCCTTCAGAGTCATAGGATACTAATTTGTAGAAATACTTAGTCCCATCACTTAACCCATCGAGTGCGACGTTGTAGGTTGATTCAGCCAGCGAAGTATTGATCGTTTCTAAGCCACCAAAGGAGTCAGAGCCACCATAGTACACGCCAACCTTGGTGGCGTTCTGCGAGGTAAAGCGTACTACAGCCCCAGTCAAACTCACCGTTGGTGTTGTAATCTCTTTAAGCTGTGGTGCTGGTGATGTCGTGAAGGTATATTCCTGGCTCAAGCCGGTATTACCATCTTCGTCTGTCCATTTTGCAACAAAGTAGTACGTTGTGCCAGCGCTTAAGTTAGCTAAGTCAATTTGGTGGGCGCTGACTTGTCGCGAATCGGCAATTTCTGAGGCTTCGTACTTACCGCTCTGGGTGCCAATGGCAATCTTAGAGTCACTGGCCCGGTCGGTACTCCAGGCAATGCGTGCCCGCTTAGTAGTGACGTTCGTGATTGTTGGTTCAGCCACAAGGTCGGCAGGCACCGTGAACTTACCAGTTGGCTTTTCGTGGCCAACGTTGCTGTCTGCTCCACAGTTATTCGTGCTGTCACAGGCTTTAACACGGTAGTAATATTCCTGCTGATTCAAGCCAGCATCAATGTATGTTGTGCTGGAACTACTACCGGCCAACGTAAAGTTTACATTATTGGTTGAGCGATAAATCTTATAGTTGGTTACCCCCGCTCCATCATAGGTAGGTACATCCCAAGTCAATGCTAAGCGCCAATTATTGGTCGTTTTGATTGATACATCAACCACATCAACATTCAAGGCAATCCCTGGTGCCGGAGTATTTGCGTTAAAGGTGGTACTCGTATAACTATCGTAGCTAACGTTGCCGGATTCATCCTTGGCAACAACATAGAAGGTGTTTGAGCCAGGCTGCGTGGCGTAGGCGCTGGCTCCCAAAGAGGTCACACCAGCACTGGTAAAGGTACAATTGCCAACAGAAGGCACGGTGTTAATGCTGTAGCAGTAAGTCAAGGTATTTTCATCGCCCACAAAGGTTGTGGGAGCATCCCAACTGAAAGCAAAGGAGTTGGTGCTATTGGTAGATGGTGAGGCTGATAAGTTTTGCGGTTCAGATGGTGCGCCAGCAGTGTTCAGCTTAATGGCGGCTGTGGCATAGGTGTTTGTGACATTGCCTGCCTGGTCCCAGGTCCTAAAGTACACATTGTTAACACCGTCATTTAAGTTGGCGTAATCAGGCGTAGCCTGTGTCGTATACGAACCGTCATTGCTAAGTACATCATTTATATCGCCAGTTCCACTATGCGAATCACCATACCAGGTGCCGCCGCTACCTATACGGTACTGCAGTCCAGCTACCCCAGAGTTAGCATCGGCAGGCACACTGCCGCCGCTGGTTGGCCATGATAAGGTGACTTCTTTAGAATTTACGAAGCCAGACGGAGCCGTAATAAACCCTGGATTGGTTGGAGCGGTGTTATCAAAACGGAAGCTGAACTGCTCAGACGTGGTGCTAACATTACCAGCGTTATCGATGGCCTTCAATCGTAGATAATAGGGTGCTGAACTGGTACTTAAGGCCGTACTCAACAGATTAGAAACGGCTAAGTTTAGATCGGTATTATTTTGAATAAACTGACAATGACTTCCGGTAGCCACTGGTGACGTCCCCAGCAAGCCTTTTGTCGTAACTGGGTCGGCAGTATTATCGGAACCCAAGTAGGCACAATAGCCTTTAATGCCCGAAGCTGCGTCATCGCCTGCAGTCCAGCCAAAGTACGGTGAACCGCCGTTTGTCCAAGCATTTTCTGCAATGGCTGCGCCACCTTGAGTTTTGTTAGCGGTGATGCTCGTGGCATTGGTTGCCGGAACGGCGTAGTCAGAAGTTGCCATAGTGCCAACACTGTTCAAGGTGACTCTTTGATCGCCGTCGCCCTTTAGGATTGCTTTCCATTTAAGGCCAGAGAACGTGACCGGGAAGGTAGCAATGTTGCTACTGGCGGTTGCTTCGTCATTCGCTTGATTGAGCGTAGATGCAACTTGCCAAGCGCTACCATTCCAGAACTTCCAAGTTGCACCATCGTCGTCCGAGAATTGGTAGTTAATTGATCCGCCGTTCAGAGTATCGTCACTCATAAACTCGTCCCAGTGCCAAATTCCGTAGGTGCGCACCGCGTTAGCTAGTGTTATAGTTTGGGCCGCACTGGTATATGGTTTAGTTGTCATGCTACTTCGGGCAATATCACTAATGCGAACTTCGTCCAGCATGCCTTCAAAATAACCCTGCCCCCAACCAGCTTCCGCTGCACCATAGGTGGACCCCAGCAATAATGGCTGGGAAGTATCGGGGATGGCGAGCGAAACAGTGGCCTGCGCATCGAGTGCGCCATCAACAAAGAGCTTCATGGTAGTGCCGTTATATGTTGCTGCAATATGGTGCCAGGAAGTGTCTTGGGCGACCGCTGTTGATTGCAGGAACCCGTTGGAACCATAGGACCACACAGCGGCGTCAGCGTTAGCCGTATTACCGAGGCCGGTATAGAGTTTACCGCGGTACACACTAAAACTAGTGACCGTCTCGATTGTGTTAGCTGGCCAACTTGTATTTACGCCGCCGCCAGCTATCTTCGCCCAGCTACCGTTATCGTACTCCCAGACTTCACCGTCGCCAGCAGAAGCGCCCAGACCTGCGTAAAGCTTGCCGTTGTAAACTGCCATTGTTCGCACTTGCTCATACTGTCCGTCGATCCAACTACCGTTTAAGTCGTCTCCACCGATTTGAGTCCAGGCGGTACCGCTGTACTCCCAGACTTCGGCATCACCAGTGGAGTTTCCAAGACCGACATACAATTTGCCGTTATATGGAATCATTGATTCAACTTGCTCATAGTTGGTGTTCCAGCTGCTGCTCACGCCGTCACCGCCAATTTTGGTCCAGGCACTGCCGTTCCAGCGCCAGACTTCGGCATCAGTGGTAGAAGCACCGAGTCCGGCATACAAGTTACCATCATACACAGCAAGCGAAC
The DNA here is from genome assembly GCA_964469755.1 of uncultured Candidatus Saccharibacteria bacterium. Lineage (GTDB taxonomy): Bacteria > Patescibacteriota > Saccharimonadia > Saccharimonadales > UBA4665 > JAGQNO01. The sequence goes on from CAYXYX010000024.1 coordinate 4,024, forward strand.
TGATTCGCTCAAAGTTTGCAGTCCAGCCACCGTTCAGACTGTCGCCGCCGATTTTGGCCCAACTGCTGCCGTTCCAGCGCCAGACTTCGGCATCGTTGGCGGTGTTACCTACGCCGGCGTAGAGGTTACCGCCGTACGTTGCCAAGGTATACACTTCTTCATAATTTGTAGTCCAACCACTGTTCACGCTATCGCCACCGATTTTAGTCCAGGTACTGCCATCCCAACGCCAGACTTCGGCATCATTGGCAGAGGTGCCAAGGCCAACGTACAGATTGCCGCCATAGCTCACCATACTCATAACGTCTTCGTAGTTATTAGCTGCCCAGCTGTTGTTGAGGCCCTGCCCACCAATAATTTGCCAGTTGTTGCCATCAAAGCGCCACACTTGCGCGTTGCCGGCCACCGTATTGCCGGTTCCAGCGTACAGATAGTCGCCAGATACTGTCATAGATTCGACGTTTTGTAGGTTAAAGTAACCCCAGCTTCGATTAACATAGCCACCACCGATTTGGGCCCATGCGCCACCCTCATACGTCCAGATCTCGGCATTTCTACCGGTTCCAACAAGACCCGTATACAATGTACTTCCATCGTAAACTAATGAGTTCACGTAGACATGCGTGTTCGTAAAACTACCATTTAAGGCATCACCGCCGATTTTGGTCCAAGCAGCACCATTCCATTGGTACACTTCGTTGTCGCCAGCCGAAGCTCCCAGACCGGCATACACGTTGGTTCCGTCATCAGTAAAGCTATACACACCTTCATAATTGGTTGAATCCCACGAAGAGTTCACGGTGTCGCCACCGATTTTGGTCCAAGACGTACAGCTCGCAGTTGCATTACAGCGCCACACCTCTCCGTCACCGGCCGACGTGCCGAGTCCTGCGTACATACTGCCATTAAAGTAGTGCATACTTAAAACTGCTTCAAAGGTGGCTGCTGCCCAACTGGTATTTACAGCGTCACCGCCAACTTGCGTCCAGGTATTCCCACTTAATTTCCAAACATCGGCGTCACCCGCGGTGTTACCAAAACCAACATACAAATCGGTGCCATTGTTAGACATGCTGTACACCGCTTCGTAATTGGTTGTGAAGGCATTATATGGCGCACCAATCCCAAAGCCACCAACCCAAGTCCACGATGAACCGTTCCATCGGTATACACGGGCATCGTTGGCTGTAGTTCCGAGTCCCGCATACAAGTTACCGCCCATAACGCTCATACTTTCCACTTCTTCGAAGGTGTTCACTGCCCAGCTACCGTTAATGCCGTCACCGCCAATTTTAGACCACGTAGCACAACCGGTAGATGTTTCACAGCTCCACACCTCAGCATCACCGGCATTGGAACCCAGTCCAGCGTACAATTTAGTACCATCTTTAGTCATAGATACCACGTTCTCGAAGGTCTGGCCGGCCCAACTGTTATTTTTACCAGCACCACCGACCATGTTCCAGGTACTGCCATCCCATTTCCAAACCTCAGCATCTCCAACGACATTGCCTAGGCCTACGTAAATATCACCATCTATAGCAATTTGATCATTAACTGCCAACTTTCCGTTTGCGTCCCAACTGTTTTTAATGTCGTTACCGGCTTGTTGTGACCAGCTATTACCCGAAGTATTCGCCAGCTCATAGGTAACTTTGCCAGTTTCTTGATCGTAATAAAGCTTGTACGAACCCTTATCAATTACTCCCTGTTTACGGTCATGGCTGCCCGCAGCAAAGGTGTTACTAAACTTGGTCCAAGCTTCCAGGGTGTTGTTTTGGCTTAATGATAATGATGCAGAATCAGCCACGCTCACGTTAGCTGTGGTGCCATTCAGCGATAGACCATTGTTTAGATTACCGGCATTAAACGAACCATTGGCTACTGTTCCCGTATTACTATTTGCTGAGCTATCCGCGGCAGAAGTACCGCTCAGCTCGTCAAAGTGAAACAGTGCCGAAGTATTGGCATCGGTGGTGTAGTTTTGGGCCTTAAGTCGAGCGCTACTGCCATTGGTTTCAATACCATCATCAAAAATAAAGTCGATTGCATTAGAAAAGTTCCAGTCGTCGAACGTATCTGACGCGGCCGCCGCTTTTTGGTACGCCCCAAGAACTATGCCGCCAATAACAACAAGGTAGACCCCGGCTATGGCAAGGTGCACATGCTTATGATAATCCCACGTATGCCAGCGGTCGTACCACTGCCAGCGGCGACGCAAGTGCTCATGCGGCCGTTTTGCAACGTACAAATGGAGCGTCACTGCGGCCGGCACCACATAAACTTTGGTAATGTGTTTTGACCACTTAGAAACAGCCCTCACTGTCTTTTTACAGAGGGGCTTTAGCTTTTTCCAGACGCGTCGGTACAGAGCTTTCGCCTGTTTCCGGCATGTCTTGCTGATATCCTGAAATTTTTTCCGGTTCATTCGGTACATTTTTGTTCTCTAGACCCTATGATTCGCACACACGAATACTCCCGGCATTATATCATGACGCTTACGTTTATAACAGTAGTCGGGCTAGTGGGCTTTACTGCTCGTTATTTAACGGTTCTGCGCTGCGTTGTGCTTCGCCTAGAAATAAGGATCTGCCCAATACCCCCCAGCACAACCTGTCCATGATACTTCGGCCGAATTGTTCCAAACGGTATAAGCTCATCGGTAACTTGTAATTTTTTGGTCCCGGGAACTTTTAGGGCTCTAACCATTTTGGCCATTTCTACCAAGCCATGCCCGGCGTCGATATGATCAGGATCAACGACGTAGCGACCGGCGACTTCGAGTCGGTCATTGCCGTAATCGTTTTTTATGTCGTTCAGAATGAGCTGTCCCGGACCGTTCGCCTCAAGAATGGTTACGTCCGCCCACGCCAATGTTTGGTCTAGGCGTACGGCCTGTTCACCAATTAAGGGCGTAGGTACACCTGTTACAAATTGCTCTGGTCTAACTACTCGGCCTGCCATTTTACTCCTTAGTCGTTACTTCTAGCATAGCGGCTAACAGCAGTAATGGGAACTGTAATAATTTTTACAGCAGTAAAACACTAATGCTTCATACTGTTGTTTAGAGAGGAGGTGTTATGTCGACAGCCAGTCCTGTTACTATCCGTGTTGAAGATGCATTCATCAACGACGACCTCAGCGAAAACGAACGCTAATGTGATTAAAATCTCAGGCGACGTGTACAAATTTTCACAGTGCACGTGTTAAATCGCGCCTATAATGTGCTTAGTGCCTGGGACCACATAAGAGTCCACCGTGACTCACCCAGAATATACCGCACCAATTATCCCGCTAATGAGCGGGATTTTTAGTGGGCAATAAAAAGAGCCCGAATTACTCCGGGCTCTTCTGCGGCTAAACTTACAGTCTTCGCAGCAGTCGATCAATGCTTAAAATGCCTTGATCTGATGTTCCAGCATATTCAAATGCCAGGCCTTTGGATTGTTTCACTAGGCTGTTCCCCTTTTAAAATTTTAGTGTTTGTTGAAAGTTTTTGTTAGTGGCCATAACACTACGTATTATACATAATTTTGCACAAATGTCAAGTATAGCGTTTATGCTTTAACTGCCCTGATCGCGCAAGCGAAGCGTAAATGTGGTGCCGTCAAAGGGGGTACTCGTAACGGTTATCGAACCACTAAAATCTTCTTCGACGTATTGTTTTACGATTGCTAGCCCAATTCCAAGGCCGCTTCGGAGCGATTTCTTAGTGCTATAAAACGGCTCAAACAAATGTACCATTTGCTGCGCATTAATCCCGGATCCAAAATCAGTTACGGCTATGACCAACCAGTGATCTGTCTGCGAAACGTTCATTACTACCTTGTTGCGATCGCCAATACTATTGCTCGAAGCATCAATCGCATTAGTAAGTAGATTGGCAACAATCTGATTGAATTTAACAACATCTCCATACAATTTAAAGCAAGCAATTTTATTGGTCGTGATTTGCACATTAGCCTGCCGGGCTCGGTCGGCTATTAGAGCGAGCACCTGCCTAAGTTCGGCTCTAACAGCAAACGTTCGAGGGCGGCTTTCGCGCTTAAGCTGTTTGCGGGCGGACAATAAATAGCGTCCAAGCTGGTGCAAACTTTTTTGCGCCTGGTTGACGAGTTCTGACTCACGCTCACTTCTGAGGGCTTCTAAATTGAGTAACGCAGCGGCCAGTGGATTGGCAATGTCGTGTACTAATCCGGCACCAATGCGTCCGAATTCAGCAAATGGTTGTAATTCGAGTAAACGGGCGAGCTGCTCGGCTTCGAGTGATTGAGTTCGTTCAAGAACTTTGGATTCGAGTTTTTCGGCCTCCAGTTTAAGAGCCGCCTCGCTTCGGCGGGCACGTCGTAATGATTGGTCGGCCTCTCGGTTAGACAACCACGACACGAGCCCAATCACAAAAAAAACTATTACATAGCCGGCCGCATCGTTAGATTTCGGCGTTCCAACCTGCGAATACACTGCTGCCGTTTGTAAATAGTCAGCCTGCAGATATGTCACAGCCTCTAGCGATAGGGCAATAATAAGCGTCATAAGCAGAGCAATTCGCGCAGCGAACAGCACACCTGAGACCACAATCGTCAGCGCAAACATGAGCTCTGCAATTGCCAACCCAAATCCCCAAAAAACCGCAAAATGTAGAGCGCACAAATAAAGTGTTCCTACAAATATATATGATGCTGCGGCCGTCTTTCCAGCTCTAGAAATAGCCGACAAGCTCGCTATAATAACCCAGTAACCAGCCAGGTAGTACGCCCATCCGGGCTCATATTTGATGTTGAGAACAAACAAGCTACAACAGGCGTAAATGAGGGAAAATGTGATGGCAACTAAAAAGCCACTCAACAATACATTTAAAACAAATTCACGACGTCGCTCGTCGGGCTTGGTAGTGTGTGGCTGTATAAGAAGATAGTAAAGGAATCTAAGGAATTTTCTGTGGGGCATTATTTTAGGTCATGGTCGAGTTCATTGAGACTGATCAGTGCGATTAATTTGTGCTTTCTCCTCCTCTCATGGTGTTGTTGCTACAAACTTAGTGTTATCGAATTTGTAGCCAATGCCATGCACCGTTTTAATCAATTGATGATCAAACGGTCGATCAATTTTGTCTCGTAAATGCTTAATATGGACATCGATGGTGTTGGTCCAGCTTTCTTCGCCTTCATCCCATGCATAACGCAAGAGGCTGGCCCTCGTAACAGCAATTCCGGCGTGCTGCATCAAATATTCCAGAAGGGCAAATTCTTTGCGGCGCAACGGTATGCTTTGCCCTTGGCGTTCAGCAGTTCGGCTGCTCGGGCATAATCGTAGTTCGCCAACGATCAGATCTGGCTGTACATACTCGGTGGGTTTTTTGCGGAGCCAAGCACGAATGCGCGCCAGCAACTCATCAATACTAAACGGTTTACT
>CAYXYX010000025.1:0-9327 GCA_964469755.1 uncultured Candidatus Saccharibacteria bacterium
GGTAACGTCCAAGAAGAAATGGCCGCTCGTGCTAACAATCACTTCCGTCGACTAAGTCTCGAAATGCGTAAGTCCCTCGGATTATTGGTCAAAACTGACGCTGAACGTCTCGAAATCATGGACAATGTATCTGTTGATGACGTCCGCAATCACTACCAACTGACTCATTTTTCACCAAATATGCGCTTCGTGGTCGCGGGCAATTTGAATACTAAGCGTCGCGAGCTCGTCATTAATATGCTCGAAAACGTCGATTTACCAACGACGGGGAAGCGCTTTCTGCTGCCCCACGAACGTCCAAAAAAACTTACAACACCAGTGTATGTCGAAAACAAAAGCGTCGAAAACCTCTACTTTTACATAGATACCTTTATGAAGCGCCGCATGACTGACCCCGAAACCGACGCCCTAAACCTAGCCAACACAATGCTTACCGAAACGCTGTATTCCAGAATTCTTGGCGCCGCCCGTGAGCGCGGGTTAGTGTATGGAATGAACTCTGGCCTCAGCCAAACCCGTGACGCCAGTAATTGGTGGTTTGGCGCCCAAGTTTCCGACAAAAATGCCCCAGCCCTGATGGGCATAATCGTAGAGGAGCTCAGCAAAATGATGAAGGGTGACATTGATGATGCCGAAATCGCTGCAACCAAGCAATACGCTCTTGGTCGTTATCAGCGAAGTGCTCAAACTGTTGGCGGAACGGCTGCTGGCTATTCAGGACGTTATTTCTTTGACGAAGTCATCGAAAATTTTTATCAAATCCCAGCCCGTATCGAGGCCATCGAAAAAGACCAAATTATTCACATTGCTCGCTCTATGTTCGCCGACAAGCTATGGGGTATCGGTGTGCTGGGTGACTGTGGCCCACAATTAACGCATGATCTCAAAAAACAGCTCGCACCTCTGTGGAGCAATAAAGTCGTCGGCGTACTATAGGATAATGCAGCATGCAGGAGCAAGCTCACACCCTTCAAATTCAAATCAGCAAGGCTGCTAGTAGCCTGAATATTGCTGGATTAGCTGCCGAACTTACTAATTTAAAACATGATAGCGAACAGCCAGATTTTTGGTCTAATGATAGTCAACAGGCCCAGACTGTTATGCAGCAAATTGCCAAGCTTGAATCGCGTGTGACGCCGTGGCTGGCCTTGCAGCGGGGTATTGCGGATGTCATGGAGCTTTTAGCGCTGCAAGACTCTGCCATGCAGCCAGAACTGACCCAGCAACTGGCCAATTTGACGGCGACGTTTAGTGAGCTCAAGGAAGACTTGAAGTTTGCCGGTCCTTATGATGATCACGACGTTATTTTGACCCTATCGGCCGGTGCGGGGGGTACTGACGCGCAAGATTGGACACAAATGTTATTCAGAATGTATACTCGCTACTTCGAAAAGTCCGGGTTCAAATATGTGTTAGTCGATGAATCGGCTGGCGAAGAAGCGGGCCTAAAAAGCGCCACGCTCGAAGTTAGCGGCCCGTTTGCCTATGGCAAACTAAAAGGAGAGCATGGAGTACACCGTTTAGTGCGTTTGAGTCCATTTAACTCCGATAATCTTCGTCAAACGAGCTTTGCTAAGGTCGAAATATCGCCTAAAATTAGCACGCCAGATGAAGTGCTTATTGACGAAAAAGATCTTAAAATCGACGTGTATCGTAGTGGTGGGCACGGCGGCCAGTCAGTAAACACAACCGATTCAGCTGTTCGTATTACGCACCTGCCAACAAACCTGGTGGTTGCCATTCAGAACGAACGATCACAGCTTCAAAACCGCGAAACCGCTATGACAATTCTACGTTCCCGCTTAGCGCAGCTGCAGCTTGAACAGCACGCCGAAAAGCTCGGCGAAATTAAAGGTCCCAACCAATCAGCAGAGTGGGGCAATCAGATTCGTAGCTATGTGCTGCACCCGTACAAGCAAGTTAAAGACTTACGAACTCGCTACGAAACATCTGACCCAGATGCGGTCTTAGACGGTGCATTAGAGCCCTTCATTCAGGCGTACTTAGAACACACGATTGGTTCGTAGTAGTTAGAAAGTCGAAGTTGCTATAGCTGATAAGTTGGCGCTGTAGAGACCAGCAGGCGTAGTGTTGCTTACGGCCGCCGCGAATGACCATGTGTTCATGACATTGCTCATAGGGCCAGTGCTCGTGAGTACTGTGCTTCCATAGGTTGTGGTGGCGTTGGCACCACTTGTTGTTGTGTCGAATCCGTAATAGCTTGAAGCAGTCGACCCAGTGTAAGGGGCTGAGGCTGATACGCCGCTACCGGATGAAACTGCCATACCAAATGCAGCTGTACCAGCAACGATTGCTTGACCTGATGAGGTAGGCGTTGTGGCAGCGCCGGCGTTAGTAGGTGGAATATCACAGGTTGTGCCGCCATCAGTACTCATGCCGCCACAAGCATTGTTAATGTGTACGCGAACAGCAATTCCATGCAGGGCGTTAGTCGAAGCAAAACTATACACACCATTGGTATCAACAGTTGTTGTGTCCAAAACATTGTTAGTGCCATGTCCCAGCGTTATTGATGGAGCCGTGGCACTACCATCACTACAGTCTGTTGGTGCGGTTAGCGTAGGTGGGGTCGTAGTACCGAGCATGCAGAATGTTAGCGTTTCCTGAACCTTAGCGGTCACTTGGACGACCTCGGTGACTGTTAAAGCAAAACCACCGAAGTCTTGATAGGTTCCGGGTGTACCGTGGGCGTATGAGCTATAACTACCAGCTATGGCAGTGTATGTTATAAGGCGGGCATAGAAGGTCCCGGCATCGCTTGGGTTGGTAATACCGCTGATTGCAAAGGTGTAGTCGGTGCCAGACGTCAGGGCTGTACCGGTCGAATTATCCATCTCGAAAGTTTGGCCAGAGTTAATTGATGTTGGCGTCCATGTGCCGCTCAGCCCAGTTATGCCACCGAAGGTTGTTGTGTCAATGGTAGGTGTAGCTCCAACGGTGAAGGATGTCGGCGCAGTACAGCTAGAGTCACCAACAATAGGAGTGCCGGCGCTGCCTTTACAAAAATCAAGTACCAAGGCCTTCATAGTATAAGAGGTTGCCGCGCGGAAGGTAACGCGGTAAGTAACATTAGTACCGCTACCAATACCCGATGTGATTGTGCCACCGCTCACGCCACTATCGCTCATTTTAATGGAGCGGTACTGTGTTTGTCCGCCTACGGCAGATGCAAAGGCGACACCGGAGCTAGCGCCCCATAAAATTGCGATTGCCACCAAAAAATACAAAGGTCGGCGGAGGGAATCAAGAAGTGATTGTGTTGGCTGATTCATATCTATTTTGTCTTACTATATGTAGTATACGCTATCTTGATGATATCACGCTTATGTTACAATACAAGTAATGATTTTGTTAGACCGGGTAAGTAAAACATATGGTAAATCGCTGGCGCCATCGCTTGATCGTATTAGTCTGCATGTTGAACCTAAAGAGTTTGTGATTGTAGTGGGGCAGAGCGGGGCCGGTAAGACTACCTTATTAAGGCTGTTAACTCGTGAAGAGCGACCAACCAGCGGTAAAATAATTATCGGCGGAATCGATTACGATAAGCTTAAAGATCGAGATATTCCATTACTGCGTCGCAAGATTGGCGTAGTGTTTCAGGATTTTAAACTGTTACCAAACCGAACCGTTTTTGAGAATGTTGCTTTTGCTCTCGAAATTGTTGGCATGGGCCGCCGCGAAATCCAACATACGGTACCAAAAGTGCTCGACATCGTGAACTTAAAAGGCAAAGAAAACAGCATGCCCATGGAGTTGTCCGGCGGAGAACGACAACGTGTAGCCATTGCTCGAGCAATTGTGCGTCAGCCGCGCATATTAATTGCCGATGAGCCTACTGGTAACTTGGATCCCAAGCACGCCTGGGATGTTATAAAAGTGCTAGAAAAAATTAACCGTTACGGCACGACAGTTCTATTGACCACCCATAACCAAGATATTGTTAATAAGCTTAAACGTCGTGTTGTTACATTGCAGCATGGCAAGGTTGCCAGCGACAAGGCAAACGGAACGTATATACTCAGTGAAAAGGCAAAGTGATCACACGATGAGAAGAAGATGGATAACTTTTGGTCGCATTATTCACACTGGGATTGTGAACTTTATTCGCAATGCCACCTTGGCCATTGCCGCCATTGCCGTGATGGTTATCACTCTAACCATCGTTTTGTTTTCGATCGTCACAAACGCTACGCTGACACACACTATAGATGATATTTCGTCTAAAATTGACGTTTCGGTGTTCTTAAAAGACTCTACCACCGAGGCACAGGCTCAAACATTGATTGTTTCGCTTAAAAAACAGCCAAACGTTAAGAGCGTGGAATATCTAAATAAACAAGAAGCCCTACAGCGCTATATCGAACAGAATGCTAATAATCAGACTTTGGCGGCGGCTGCCAGCATCGCCAACAATCCGATTCCGGCCACCATTATTATTAAGCCCAATGAACTTAATAAGATTGGTGACATTAAAGCTGTACTTGTAAAGCCGGCGAACGCCGCACTTCAGACTAGCGGATCGCCATCATATTCTGGCGATCGCCAACAGGCAATCGAAAACATTAGCCACGCTGCCGAAGTACTGCAGCGCATTGGTGTTGTTGCTGTAATTACCTTTGCAGTTGTGTCGGCCTTAATCATCTTTAATACCATTCAGATGGCTATATTCAATCGTCGCGACGAAATTAAGATTATGCGTTTGCTCGGTGCCAGTAACTGGTATATTCGTGGACCATTCGTGGTCGAAAGCATGATCTACGGTATCTTATCGGCGGTATTCTCGATCTTAATTATTAACTCGGCGTTTGTGGCCAGCAGCAATGCACTACAGGCCAGCAGTTTAGGACTTTTGGACATTAATTATGCCAGCCGTTTCTTTGCAGCGCACTTCCTGGCGTTCTTGACCTTTCAGCTTACGCTTGGTATCGTAATAAGTACCGTTTCTTCCCTCATAGCGACCCGACGGTACCTCAAATTTAAGACGAAATAACCCAAGATCTAAAATAACTAGCTCGCCCTTCGGGCAGGGGATGGCAAAGTTTGACAACTCGCAGTATAATTATAGGTACTATAAAAAAAGCCAAAACTATGCAAAGCAAACACACAACAAAGTTTACGATTATTCGTCGCACTTCAGCAGCCTTAGCTTTGGCTTTGCTTATCATGGGAACCAGCTATCCAGGCTACAAACAAGCAACTGCAGCAGCGACCTGCTCATCTATTAGTGAATGTACTAATCAGATCAATGCTTCCACGAACGCTGTCAGTAATCTTAAAAACCAAGCCGTAAGTTATAAAGACGCTTTGACACGACTCAGCTCGGCCATTGGCCAAACGCAGGGTTCAATTGCTGCAAATCAAAGGGAGCAGGCAAATTTGGAGCAAAAAATTGTTGACGCCCAGAATCAGATCGACCAGCAAAAGGCCGTGCTCGGCGAAAACCTGCGCAGCATGTACATTGATGGCCAAATGTCGACCATTGAATCGCTAGCTACAAGCAGCAGTCTTAGCGTTTATGTTGATAAGCAAGAATACAGCACAGCGGTCCAGAACTCCATCCAGGCGACTTTGGCAAAGATTACGGCCCTACAATCAAGTTTGCAATCCCAAAAACAGCAGGTGATTAGCCTGTTAAACCAGCAAAAAGCCGAAGCGGCCCGCCTTGCCAGTGACCGAAGCGAACAAGCCAACATGCTTAATTACAATCAGTCACAACAGTCCTCTTACAACGCTCTCACCGCAGCTAACCAGGCAAAATTGAATGCCTTAATTGCCGCTCAGCGTAGCGCCAACGTTTCCAGTAAGGGCGGATACTACTTTATTCGCATTCCTGGCGCCATTCGTAGCTTTAATCCCGGGGCGTATCCGTATGCCAATGCCGGCTTTAGTATGAGCACCGCGCCCGGCTGTAACGACAACGATGGACCTGATCAGTGGGGTTACTGCACGCGTCAGTGTGTGTCATATGCCGCTTGGGCTGTTGAAGCTTCGGGTCGAGCCGCTCCGAGATATTGGGGCAACGCAAAGAATTGGGTGTCACGTGCCAAAGCCGCCGGTGTGCAAGTCTCTAACACGCCACAGCGTGGTGATGTTGCCATTAGTACTAGTGGAACTTGGGGTCACGCTATGTACGTCGAATCCGTTTCGGGTAATTTTATTAACGTATCTCAGTATAATCAGCAGCTGACCGGCCGTCTTTCGACGCAGTCGCGTCAATGGCAGTAGTCTAGTATACTAATTGAGAATGCGAGGAAAACAACCAGGCCACCGAGCGGGAAGGCCAATACAAAAACTGTGGCGAAACAAGAACTTCCGGGTTGTTGGGTCACTGATATTTGTGGTTGGGATCTTTGCTCTTGGTGTGGGTGTTGGTAATGGTACCCTAAGCCGTAACAGTGCTGGCGTGGTGTCTAAGGATCTGCCAGCAAGGCTTAACTACACCACTGTCAATCAAGTTTACCAAGCCCTTAAAGATAACTACAATGGCCCATTAACTGAAGAACAGCTTGTTAATGGCATGAAGCATGGCTTGGCCGAATCCACTAAAGATCCCTACACAGTGTATTTTACGCCAGCCGAGGCCAAAGAATTTGAAGGTGATCTGAACAATACCTTTAGTGGGGTTGGCGCTGAACTTGGCAAGACAGCCGATGGCAATATCCAAGTGATTGCGCCAATTTCTGGCGCGCCCGCAGAAAAAGCGGGGCTGCACGCCAAAGATATCATTGCAACTATTAACGGTAAAAGCACAGCCGGCATGAGTATCGACGAAGCGGTCAAGGCAATCCGCGGTAAAGCCGGCTCAACGGTAACATTACAAGTTGTGCGCGGCGGTACCGAACCGCTGACCATCGCCATTGTTCGTCAAACCATCCAAATTCCTAGCGTTACCAACAAAATACTCGACAACAACATCTGCTACATAAAAATTAATAGTTTTTCGACAGATACCGCCAAATTGGTTAATGATGCCGCCGAAAAGTGCAAAGCCGCCAATGTTAAAGGTGTCGTGTTAGATCTGCGTAATAACCCGGGCGGGGCAGTCGATGCTGCTGTTGAGGTCAGTAGTCAGTGGCTCCCGGCCAATGCACTGATTATGCAAGAAAAGCGCGGTAGCAAGGTGGTGCAAAGCTATCAGTCAACCGGCACAAGCACACTTAAGGATATTCCAACCGTTGTATTGGTTAATAGCGGTTCCGCTTCCGCTTCGGAAATCGTCGCTTCGGCACTTCGAGACAACAAGCAGGGCTACATTATTGGCGAAAAGAGTTACGGTAAAGGCGTGGTTCAACGTCTCGTGAACTTCAAAGACGGCAGTGAGCTCAAAGTCACTATTGCTAGTTGGTACCGTCCAAACGGCCAAAACATCAATCACAAGGGAATTACACCTGACCAAAAAGTAGTGCTCAGCGATGCTGATGCCACGGCTGGCAACGACACGCAACTTACCGCTGCACAGGACTATCTAAGCAAGCAGAACTAGTCTTGTGGCGCTCAACGCCGCCATGCTACTATAGATGAGAAATACAGAGGGTAGAGGTAAAACGTGGCAAAACAGCCAACGAAGTATATTTTTGTTACTGGTGGTGTGCTTTCCGGACTTGGCAAGGGTATCACTGCCGCCTCAATTGCCAATCTTTTGAAGGCTCGCGGATTATCCGTTAACCTCCAAAAATGCGACCCGTATCTAAACGTTGATGCGGGCCTTTTAAATCCCCGTGAACACGGTGAATGCTTTGTCACTAAAGACGGCGCCGAAACTGACCTAGACCTTGGGCATTACGAACGCTTCATCGACGAAGAGCTCACTCAGGCCAGTAGCCTCATGAGTGGCCGCATACTACTCAAAGTAATTAATGACGAGCGTAACGGCAAGTACGAAGGCCGTACGGTGCAAATCATACCCCAAGTCACTACTGCCATTCAGGATGGTATCGAGCTTGCGGGGAAGGGCTTTGACGTTCATTTAGTAGAAATCGGTGGCACGGTTGGTGATTATGAATCCTTAAGTTTTATCGAAGCTATTCGCGAATTTAGCATGCGCGTGGGGCGCGAAAATTGTTGCTATGTACATTTGGTTTACTTGCCTTATCTAGGCGTCAGTCAAGAAACCAAAACTAAGCCTGCTCAAAACTCGGTGCGTGAAATCCGTGGGCTTGGTGTTCAGCCAGATATTTTAATGGCTCGCTCCGAAACTATGCCACCGGCCAGCGTTAAAACCAAGCTTAGCCAGTTTTGTGGAGTTGGCGAAGAGGCAATTGCGCTTTTGCCCAACGCTCGTAGCATTTATGACGTACCACTTACGCTTGAAGACGAAGGTATTGCCGATGTGATAGTAAAAAAACTTGGTTTAAGCACCCGTAAGGCCCAATTAGGCCCGTGGCGCGAAATGGTGGCTCGTGCTACCAAGACCTATGACAAGCAGCTCAAAATCGGCATCGTTGCCAAATACATGGACAACGCCGACACCTATATGTGCGTATTCGAAGCGCTCAAATCGGCCGCATGGTGGAATGATGTAGGAATCGATATCCAATGGATCGATGCCGTGTCACTCGGTGAGCAACCAACTGCCGACTTAAGTGCCTACGATGGCATTGTCGTGCCCGGTGGTTTCGGTACCCGCGGCGTTGATGGCAAAATTAAAGCTGCCCAAGCCGCGCTGCAAACCAAACTGCCATACCTCGGTCTGTGCTATGGATTGCATATGGCCGTTATTGCAGCCGCCCGTTTGCATGGCCTTGCAAACGCTAACACCACCGAAGTTGACCCTGGCACCACCGACCCGTTAATTGCAACCATGGCCGGCCAAGAGGGTAAGGAAAGCACTGGCGGCACCATGCGTTTAGGCGATTACGATTGCGTGCTTACGCCCGGCAGCTTAGCTGCAAACGTCTACGGCGGCAACAAGATCGTGGAACGTCATCGCCACCGTTACGAATGCAATGCCACATATGTTGACCAGTACGAAAGTTGGGGCATCCGCGCCGTTGGCCGAAACCCCGGAACCAATCTCGTCGAAGTCATCGAAGGCATCGATCATCCGTTCTTCTTGGCTAGTCAGTTCCACCCTGAATTTAAATCGCGACCCATTGCCGCTCACCCAATGTTTGACGGCTTTATTAAAGCAGCCCTCAAAAAACAGGGATAGGAGTTGCCAGCGACGGCAATCTAAGCTACCATAAGCAACATGCAGACAAAACGAATTCTCCTAGTCGAAGACGACGACGCCCTAGCCAATGTTTATAAAATGCGCCTTGAAGCCGAAGGCTTCGAAGTTCGTCGCGTAGCTAACGGTGAAGA
>CAYXYX010000026.1:0-471 GCA_964469755.1 uncultured Candidatus Saccharibacteria bacterium
ACAAGAAGTAGACACGGCCGTTAATTCAGCTTTTTGAGTTTGTTCAAGACCAGCCTCAATGTTGCCCTGCTCAAAAAAGATTCGGCCAAGCACAATATGTTGAGCAGCCGGCCCAAATACACGTGGATCAATTTCTTTGTCGAACATGGCCTGTTGCACCATGTGTTTTTCGGATATTTTGTGTAGTCTCTGAGTGGCGTGCACGGGATCTTGAATAGTCGCCGCTTCGCTGACCAGCTCTTCGACAATGCTTTGTACTTTGGGCTGCAATAAGGCTTCGCGTTCTTTGCACTTTTGCAGATGAGTCGCGTAATTCTGACGAGGCTTGTTGGCCCCAAAGAACCCTCCGACAGTCTCATCGCAAACTTCTACCAGGTCACTCACACCATTTGGCATCTTCTTTTTATTAACACGAATTGGCGTGTCTAATGTTTGGGCCGCACTTAGGCCTCGCAGGTCAACACCTAGCCA
>CAYXYX010000026.1:481-2552 GCA_964469755.1 uncultured Candidatus Saccharibacteria bacterium
CATCATGTCGTTCACCGTCTTCAGTCTTCACGCCTGCCAGAAATGCCGACTCGGTCGTTAATCGCCCGTTTTTGACGGTGGTCGCTTGGATCGCGTAACTCATCGTATCTACAAAAAAGCCTTCATCGGCCATTTGCTCTTTGGTCATATTGTCGGGCGCGCGTGAAATCACCACAAAATAATTATCTTCCAGCTTCCCATCTTGGAAATCCTTTTGCATGCGGAAGGAATTTACGGCTTCGATCTTGGTGCGTTCTAGCATTTCTGCGCTACCATCGGCCATGCGCCTAAGGCTATTGGCTTGTACGGTTTCTAGGTACTGGCCGTGCTGCAAAATGCGCTGGGCCTCGTCGGCGTGTAAATCGACCTCGATTATTAAGCCTTCTTTAACGGTGCGCTCAAAAACGTCGGTGTTGACGTTGGTTGTTATCATGCGTCTAGCTACCGGATCATTAGTTTCGGCAACCATTTGAATGGCGTCATATAGCGACTCAATGGGCCGCAATTGTTCGGCAACACTATACAATACTTCGGCTTCACGGCCTGTAATACAGGCGCCAATAAAACGCGCGGCTTGCATACGAACTTCGGCATCTTCAATGTTGTCAGGGATAACCTCGACTAAGCCGTTTTGCACGTTAGCAAATACATCGTTAACCGCCTGCTCTAAGGCGGGATCGACATGTGTTAATTGTTCGGCTGCAACGGCCATTTTTGTACCCTCACTCTCTGGCGAGCGAGGCGGACAAACGGTAGGTTTGGCGCTCCTGCTCGAGAGACTTTTGTTGCTGATCGGACTCGCTCACTTTAGTGAGATTACCGTTGCGGCACAGTGAGGGGATCACACCCTACTTCCAGCATTCTTTTGTTAAGTATGCTCAGTGTAGCACGAGCGCGTTACGCTAGATATAGTATTTTTAAGAACAGTCGCTACGCTATTATTGGATCACCTGAAAACTATTTATAGCGGCTATAAATATGTTGTAGTCCGGCCGATTGTTGTTTTCGGTATAGGTCATAAAGTATCGATGTGGGCCGGTTGAAAGACTGTTAATTTTGACCGTGTTGAGTCCGTCTTTGGACCCGGTCCCAACAACATTTCGCAATGGATTCGCCATGTCACACAAAAACTCAATGCCCTGCCATTTAGCCAGCTGACTGATTGATGCTCTACCGGTCGTTTCGCCAGTAGTGTAAGCGGTGCAGTTATCGGAAACTTCGCTAGAATTGGCGATCAACTTGCCTTCCTCAGTTGCCACAACTGGGACCATCCGATTGATTGGAAACTTTGGTAAGTTGCTGTCTTCATAAACATCCATCGAACGGTTGCCAGCCTCACCGCTCAGGGCGCTCTTAAAATGATAGATGGTATACACATCTTTTTGAACGCTGGTGAACTGCCAACCCCTAGGTAAGGCAATCGAAAAAGTACCTTTACGATAGGTTTCGGTCGGTGACGTACCGGTAATACTCTTGGTCACGGCATCGGCATTCTTAATTTGCGTATTCGGCTTAAGCGAACTCAGCCCAAACGCCACACCTCCCACAATAAGTGCTAATACAATTGCCCATGCCCAGTAATGCTTGCGGCGGGGCTTGTGGGCGTGCAGCTGGTGTTGATAGACCGTCGACACTGCTATGCCACCGTTTGCCGTTTTTTAAGATCGCTCAGACGTGGCGCAAAGCTCTGAGCGGCCCCTTCGAGCCCCAGAATTTTGAGCGCCCCAACAAGCACATACAGCTGGTCAATACCGGCCGCCAGATCAACTTCGGCAGCCTGATCAAGCTGTTGGAAGGCATGCTCGACTTTTTCTACGAGCCACTTTTCTTCGGCTGGGGTGACTTGGTTGCTGGTAACTCTCAGCGGTTCCGGCGCTGTTTGCACGACTTCTAACGAACGTGCAGAGTGCTCGCGCTTTCTTAGGTGGCCTCGTTTAATAAGGTTATTAACGTGCAGTGCTACGGTGGCCACCGACGTGTAGTTTAAGCCATTCATAATCTCGCGGTAACTGGGGCTGTAACCATGCTCGCCAATGAACTGTTCAATGTAGGCTAGGAGCTCTTTTTGCCG
>CAYXYX010000026.1:2562-9183 GCA_964469755.1 uncultured Candidatus Saccharibacteria bacterium
GGTTGGACGAGTTGTTGGTTCTGGTGTTTGCTTTTCGTTCATAACATAACCATTATGCCACATTTTGCTCGGGCATACCGGGCGCTTGGCGATAGAAGATTGGCGATAATTGTTTAACCTAAAAAAACGAATATAGCATATACGTTATAAATATAGCAAAGATGCTATATTGCATTTTTTGAAGTACGTAAGTTTGCCCGCCCCCGCCAGTGTAACTTCCATAAAAACACCACCGAACCCGCGAAACGTCTATTCAGATTTAGCGGAAACCGCCAGTTTTTTAGCCACCGGTGTGCCAATTGCCAGCCCGGCAAAACCCCACCACAAATAAGCGATAGTATCGTCGGTCCAGGCGTGGGACAGTAAGTTCACAAAACTAATACCAATCAAGGCGACCAACAACGCTAACGCCAAGGTTGTGTGACGTCGAGTCCATAACAAGTAGGCCACAACAGCAACAATTCCCAAGAATAACGTCAGCCCTACGACGCCGGTTTCTTGGCCAATCTGAATGTAATAGTTTTCGGCAATACGGCTGCCCGAAGCGTTGTATACACTAGCCGGGCCGGCGGAGCCGGGGCCATGGCCTAGTGGATTCTGTGCAATATCCTTGGCGCCATCAATCGTGCCACTTATGTGCCCGGCGTTAGATGTTGTGACCACTGCGGAATTGTCTTGGGTGTGCAAAAAGAAGTTCTGGAAGCCAGTGTCGTGTCGTAAGCTAAAAGCCAATCCGCCAACGGCGAATACGGCTAGAGCCAAACCCCCCGCCACGGCCCAACGATAGCGTTTTAACAGATTGCCATTAACAATAACTGCAGCGCTTAGGATACTCAAAGTGGCACCTATCCAAGCACTCCGCGAAAAGGTAAATACTAGCAATGCCAAGCAGCCAAGTAGTAACAAACCCTTAGTCCAGTTCCAGCTACGTGGGTAGCGAAGGAGCAATACGGTCAGGGCGCTAATGGGCAATATTAGGTAAGCGCCAAGTGGATTCGCACCGCGTAGTGTGGACATATAGCGAAGGTAGTTCACGTTGTGGTTGATGGTTTCCATAGGAGCAATCGTGTGCGGGCCGTAGCCAAAATGGCGCAAAAAGTCGGGTGGCAGCAAGAACACTTGGGCTAAGCCAAACACGACCACGATTACGGCCGGCCAAAGCAGCAGTTTAGGCCAGCGGCGCTCCAAACGGTTGGTGAGAATAGCAACCACCCAGGTGATTAAGAAGAACAGCAAAAAGCGGCAATTTAAGAGGACACCGTACAGCATGGCTTTTACGCCTAGTGACCCTTGGTGCAATGCGACAAATCCCCAAACAAGCTGCACGGCGACGTACGCCAAAATTAGCCACGTTAATTTTCGCTTCATGGTGTATTCGCGAACTTTGCGGTCAAAAAAGAGTAAATATATGGCACCAAGGCCGGCCAGAAGTGCCAAAACTTCCTTCCAAAGGCGGAGTGCCGTGTAGTGGCCAACGAGTGTAGAGCCCCAAACGGTCAAAAATGCGTGGAATGGGAGCAAAGCCAGAATGATTGTAATCAAGCTGAGTGTGCCCGTGAGGACGCCATATTTAATGGTTGAGGCTTTCATATCGTTGCCATCAGTATAGCTCAAAATGCGCTATACTTATGAAAGGTTAACCCCTATAAGATGAAAAACAATGCTTCGATCGTCTATAACTTCTGCCTGATCATTGGTGACTCTCTGGCCTTAGTGATGGCTTTTGTAGCCGCCTACGTTTTGCGTGTAACGCTCAGTCACCGCGCGCTCAGTGAGCAGATTTCGGCCACATCATACTTACAGGCTTTTTTGGTCATGTTGCCCTTTTTCATATTCATTTTTGCAATTTTAGGCCTGTACACCACGCGAATTCACGAACAGCGATTTAATGAAATCGGACGGCTGTTTGTGGGTAGCTTTATTGGCATTCTGTTCGTTATTAGCTATAGCTACATCACCAATACGCCCATCTTCCCGGCTCGTTTAGTAACCCTATACGGCTTTGGGCTGGCATTCTTTTTTGTACTGCTCTTTAGAACCGTTGCCAGGGGTATTCGCCGCGAATTATTTAGTTACGAAATTGGTATAAATAACGTTATTTTGATTGGTAACAGTCGGCTTACGCACGTGCTATTAGAATCGTTGGCCAATTCCTCTGTTACCGGTTATAAGGTCCGTGGCGTCGTCGGCAAGCCACATCCTGGCCGCCCTAACAGCCACTATGAGCACTTTTTAACCTTTGCCGAGGCCGTGGCCAAGCTTGGCAAACAAACACATACAATCATTCAGACTGAGCTTTACGCGCTGAGCGATATGAACGACGAAATATTAACCTACGCTCAAGAGCACCACATTGCCTACCGCTTTGTGCCGGGCAACAGTGAGCTATTTACCGGTAACATTGACGTCGAAGTCTTTCATTCAGTACCCGTCATAGCCGTGCACCAAACAGCCTTAGTTGGCTGGGGGCGTGTGGTTAAACGTATGTTCGACCTGTTGGCGGCAACCGTAGCGCTCATACTTGCGGCGCCGTTTATGCTCATTATTGCCGTGTTTGTAAAACTGTCCGATGGCGGCCCGGTATTCTTTAAACACGAACGAGTGTCACGCTTTGATAGCAAAATTAAGGTCCTTAAGTTCCGTTCAAATTATGTTGCCTATAACGGGCTTGAACCCGAAGCTGCATTTGCTAAAATGGGTCGGCTTGATCTGTTACAGGAATATCGCAAAAACGGTGACAAGCTGGATGTTGACCCACGCGTCACACCTGTTGGCCGGTTTATTCGTAAGTACAGCCTCGACGAATTACCTCAGCTAATTAACGTTATTAAGGGCGATATTAGCTTGGTTGGACCACGGGCATTAGTCGCCTACGAGCTTGAACAATATGCCAAAAAGAATCTTATTTTAAGCGTTAAATCCGGCCTGACAGGCCTAGCCCAAGTTTCTGGTCGTAGCGACATTACCTTCGAAGAGCGCCGTGCCCTCGACCTGTACTACGTGCAAAACTGGACGTTTGGTGGCGATTTAGTAATACTCATTAAGACTATTTGGATCGTGATTTTTCATAAGGGAGCCCGTTAGTATGGCAAAAAAACTGAAGGTCGCGATTGTATGTGATTGGTTAATGGGCATTGGTGGCGCCGAGCGCGTGGTGCTTGAACTGCACAAAATGTATCCTGACGCACCAATTTACACATCACAATACGACCCTAAAGCAATCGATTGGTTCACTGACGCTGACGTCCGCACTGGCTGGCTGCAAAAAATGCCCAAAAAGCTCAAAAAATTCTTCCCCGTATTGCGCGCCGTGTACTTTAGCCGGCTCAACTTAAGCGACTACGACTTGGTGATTTCTGCCAGTGGCGCCGAAGCCAAGGCCGTCAAAACCGGCAAGAACACCCTGCACATTTCCTACTGCCACTCGCCTACCCATTACTACTGGAGTCGCTACAACGAATATATAGAAAACCCTGGTTTTGGTAGGTTAAACTTTATTGCCCGCCTTGGGCTGCGATTGTTGGTAGCGCCGCTGCGCCGCTGGGACCGCAATGCCGCCAAAAATCCTGATGTTATGATCGCCCATTCAAGCCATGATTAAAAAATACTACCGCCGCGACAGCACCATCGTGTTTCCGCCGGTAGAAACCAGCCGTTTTAGAACAACCGGCAAGCCCGATAGCCGCCATGGCTTCGTGATTGCTGGCCGCCAAACCCCCTACAAACGCTTTGACCTAGCCATAGAGGCTTGCACGGAGCTTAAAGTGCCCCTGATTGTAATTGGCAACGGCCCCGAGCACAAACGGCTCGAAAAGATGGCAGGGCGCAATGTTACATTCCTAACGAATGTATCAGATACCGACATGGTCAATCACTTTTCGACTGCCTTGGGCTTTATTTTTCCAGGCGTTGATGACTTTGGCATTGTCGCCGTGGAAGCACTGGCCGCTGGCACACCGCTTATTGCCTACAACAAGGGTGGTTCGCAAGATTTTGTAACTAGTAAAACGGGCGTTCTGTTCCCTAAACAAACGGTTAAAAGCTTAGTGGCGGCGCTGGAATCGTTTAACCCAAACCGTTATGATGCCGACTATATTACTGAGTTTGCTAAGCAGTTTTCGGTGGCAACGTTTACGAGCAATATGCGGTCATTAATTGATGAAGCACTTACAGAACACGTGGTAAGCAAATAACATGTGCGGTATTGTTGGCTACATTGGCTCGCGTGAAGCAACCGACATTGTTTTGGCTGGGCTGCAGGCGCTGGAATACCGCGGTTACGATTCAGCCGGGCTCGCTGCGCTGCAAACCGGTGATGTGCCAAAACTAGTAAAGCAAGTTGGCCGCGTTGAAGGCTTAGTGCAAGCCGTACGTGATGCTAATGTGCAGGCTAATGTAGCTGTTGGACACACCCGTTGGGCCACGCACGGCTCGCCAACCATCGCCAACGCTCACCCGCACAGCAACACCGATGACAGCATTTTTGTAGTGCATAACGGCATCATCGAAAACTACGTAGAGTTGCGCGACAAATTACAAGCCGCGGGCTATTCATTTGTGTCCGAAACCGACACCGAAACCATCCCCCATTTAATTGATTATTATTTTAAACAGCTCGGCTCATTCGAAGAAGCTTTCAAGGCAGCGTTGCAAGACTTGCGCGGCGCCTATGCCATTTCGGTCGTAACCAGCTACGAACCAGGCAAGCTGTTTGCGGCGCGCTTGTCGAGTCCGCTAGTAATTGGCGTTGGACAAGGCGAGTACGTGCTGGCTTCGGACCCATCGGCCATCATGGATCACACCAAAGAAGTGATATTCTTGAACGACTACGATGTAGCTGTCATGGCTGCCGATTCGCTCAACGTTCACAACCTTAAAGAAATGCACGCCGTAACGCCACAAACCGAACTGCTCGATTACGACGCCGAAAAAGCGGCCTTGGGTGACTACGAACACTTTATGCTCAAAGAAATTTACGAGGCTCCGGCCACGATTCGCTCGGCAATTTTGGGCCGCGCTAATGCCAGTAAAAAACTGGTTAAACTTGGTGGCCTCGAAAACGTTACCGAACAGCTCAAGTACATTGACCGCATTGTGATCGTCGCCTGTGGCACCTCATATTACGCCGGCTTAGTGGGTGAATATTTGATTGAAGAACTGGCCGGAATACCGGTAGAAGTACAGTTAGCCAGCGAATTTAAATATCGCAACGAGCCGTTTTCGCGCTCCACGGCGCTGCTGGCAGTATCGCAGTCCGGCGAAACCGCCGACACCATTGCGGCCCTTAAAAAAGTTGAAAACTATGGCTGCTTGCGCCTGGGCGTAGTAAACGCCGTGGGCAGTAGTATTGCCCGTATGACCGACGCTGGTGTGTATTGCCACGCTGGTCCCGAACAAGCCGTGGCGTCTACCAAAGCTTTTATTGCGCAGGTAAGCGTGCTAATGTTAATCGCCCTACACCTAAGTAACGGCTCATCATCGCTGTACACGCCGCTGCTCGAGGAGCTCGACCAATTGCCGGCTAAAGCCGAAGCCGTGCTTAAAACTGTCGACCGCATTAAAGAAGTGGCCTTAAAATACAAAGACCACCGCGACTTTATCTTTATTGGCCGCCATTATGCCTTCCCTTGCGCGCTCGAAGGCGCCCTCAAGCTCAAAGAAGTGTCTTACATTCACGCCGAAGGCTATGCCGCCGGCGAAATGAAGCACGGGCCACTAGCTATGATTGACCAAAACTTCCCTACCTTTGCCCTAGCTACCAACGGACCGCTACTCGAAAAAACCATGTCGAATATTGAAGAGATCCGGGCCCGCAAAGGCCCCGTCATTGCCGTTGCCACCGAAGGCAATACGGCAATCGCCGATATTGCCGACGACGTCCTGTATATCCCCGACACACTGGAACAAACCCAGCCATTACTCTTGGCAATGGTTATGCAGCTGTTCTCGTATTACATTGCTACCGGCAAAGAACTGAACGTTGACCGGCCACGGAACTTGGCTAAATCTGTTACAGTCGAATAATTTAACGCCGCTACTGCTTGGAGTATTGCCCGATCACTCGGTACAATAACTGCATGGAACAGGTTGGATTATTCATCAATGAGCTGCCCGAGAGCGATAGCCACGAATTTAAGTCGGCGAGCGAGGGTAGACTGCCAAACGATATATGGGAGGCAGTCACTGCTTTTAGCAATGCAGATGGTGGTACCATTACATTTGGCGTAAAACCTGATGGCAGTTTTGAAGATCTGAATCGACAGCACCTAGACAAACTCCAGCTCGACATTATCAGCGACTGCAGTCAGAGCTATAACCAACAGATTTATCCTCAAATCAGCCTCGCTAAAGGTATCGTTAACGCTTACATACCACCGCTACCAGCATCTTTACGACCACTATTTTCCAAGAAACGTGGCATTCCAAAAGGCGCAAAAGTACGCGTTGGGTCTGCAAACGTGCAGGTCGATGCCGAGTGGCTGCACAGCGACGGGAGCTGGGAGGGGATCAACAAGACGGTGCAGGCGGGCGTGTCGGCCCCGAAGAAGTTCACCAGCATGATGCCGGCCGACGGCGGCATCCCCATGACCGAGCAGCACCGCCGCTCGGTGACCGCCTACC
>CAYXYX010000027.1:0-9130 GCA_964469755.1 uncultured Candidatus Saccharibacteria bacterium
CCTCTCACCAAGAGTACGAAAGCGAAAAGCGCCACTACGCACACGTCGACATGCCAGGTCACGCCGACTACGTCAAGAACATGATTACCGGTGCTGCCCAGATCGATGGCGCTATCTTGGTTGTTGGTGCTAACGACGGTCCATTACCACAGACTCGTGAGCACGTATTGCTCGCTCGTCAGGTGGGCGTGCCTTCTATCTTGGTCTTCATGAACAAGATGGACCTCGCAGACGCTGACCTCGTTGAACTCGTTGAAGAAGAAATCCGCGAATTGTTGGAAAAGAACGGCTTTGACCGTGACGCTCCAATTATCAAGGGTTCGGCAACCAAAGCCCTCGAAGGCGATGCTGCTGCTGAAGACGCAATTATGGAACTCGTTAAAGCTATGGACGATTACGTTCCAGAGCCAAAGCGCGATCTTGACAAGCCTTTCCTAATGCCTGTTGAAGACGTGTTCTCTATTAAGGGTCGTGGCACCGTAGCCACTGGTCGTATCGAAACTGGTATTGTTAAGATTAACGATGACGTTGAAATTGTCGGTATTCACGACACTAAAAAATCAGTTGTTACCGGTATCGAAGCCTTTAAGAAAAACCTTGATCAGGGTCAAGCTGGCGACAACGCTGGTATCCTGCTCCGCGGTATTGAGCGAAACGACATTGAGCGCGGTCAAGTCTTGGCTAAGCCAGGTACTATTACCCCTCACACCGAGTTTGAATCAGAAGTTTACATTCTGACCAAAGACGAAGGTGGCCGTCACACGCCTTTCTTCAAGGGCTACAAGCCTCAGTTCTACTTCCGTACAACTGACGTAACTGGCGAAGTTGAGCTCCCAGCTGACAAAGAAATGGTCATGCCTGGTGATACCGTAACATTTGCAGTTAAGCTCCTCGCTCCAATCGCGATGGAACAAGGTCTCCGCTTCGCTATCCGCGAAGGTGGCCGTACTGTTGGTGCCGGTGTGGTAACCAAAGTTACCAAATAATCCTACTCGGATTTAAAATGAGCGCCCTTGTGGCGCTCTTTTTTTAGCTTGCAAACACGCAAAAACGGCGTATTATCAATCATTATGTTTGAAGGTATACGTGCATTTTTCTCACGCCCAGAAGGACAATTGGATGTAAGCCGGCGTGATGCCCGGAGGCTAAAGGCTGCAGCGCACATGCAATCTTTGCTGGAGCTGAGTAAACTTGGAGAGCAATCTCAGATTGACCCATTAGATATGGAGCTTGGTGTAGATCCGTCTTTTTACCGCAAGCCAGATTCACCAGACGAAAAGGCCTAGACGTTAAACTTAAAACGTTATACAATAACATCACCAATAACATTGTTGTCGAGAACTCGTCCGGTATCACTCGAGATATAGGCTTGCGTGCTCGCAATGAAGAAGCAAGCTCCTTCATTACTGCGCGCGCCGCCTATCACTCATCACTCCGGAAGAGGTTACGGCACAACCTAATACTTTAAAGGAGTATTAATTATGGCAGAAGCGCCAAAAACAGATGCCAAACAGCGAATTCGTATTCGCCTTAAAGCCTACGACCACAAAGTGATCGACCAGGCAGCTAAACAAATCGTCGACACTGCGCTACGTACCGGTGCTACCTTAGCTGGCCCAATTCCATTGCCAACTCGTCGCAGCACGTTTACCGTCATTAAGAGCCCACACGTCTACAAAAAAGGCCGCGAACAGTTCGAAATGCGTGTTCACAAGCGCCTTATTGATGTTTTTGAACCTACTCCAAAAACTATCGACTCACTCATGAACCTCAGTCTTCCTGCTGGTTGTGACGTTGAAATCAAAATGTAATCATGGCGGAGCTTGGGTATATACCTGGCGTAGCCATTAGCCGTGCAATTACGGCTAAGGAATTGATGAGACTTGATGCACGCCCATATGAACCAGTAATTGTGCACAATCGTTTACTGCTGAGCGGCGACACGCTCTATTGGTCACCTTATGGCATGAATTCATATTCTGATAGCGTGGTTACCTGGGAAGATGATCGGCAGCGTACAATATTAGGATTTGACCCATATGGTCTCATGAAACAAGATGGTGAGGTCATGCTGCCAAACGATACTGAACTGAACGTGGCTATGCAAAAGGTAGCTAGTTACGTCATGGATACCTTACAGGTAGAAGCAGGCATCGTAGTCCATGCCACACCAGTCGAACTCAGGTAGTGTTAACTATTTTATATACTGCTGTTGACATAAGTGGTATAATGATGGCAAATAAGCGAGGAATATAACTATGCGACACCGTCACTCTATTACTGAAAATCCAGGCCAATTGATTGGTTTGGTTGTAGCTGCAGCAGCCGTTGGTGCTGTTACGGCCATGCTTGTAACACCGCGCAGTGGTGGTCAAGTACGTAACGGGCTTAAAAGACGGGCAGCTAAGGCCAAAGACAGTCTCCACAACCATGTTGACAACCTTAGTGATGACATTGATGAAATAGAAGATGATATCAGTGCGGCTGCTACTAATGTTGCAAAAGAAGCTAAAACAGCTGCACGCCGTGCTAAACGTAGCGCATCATCGGTTGCATCTAAAGCTAAAACCTCGGCTAAAAAGCCCCGCAAACCAAGCGAATAATCCGCAGTATTATTCGCAACGTATTGACAGGGGTTAGTATAATCTGATACTCTATAATGGTATTTAGAAAAGCCTGTACTTGATGTGCACGGAAGGTCCGTACAACATTAACGGATACCGCCTGTCGTCAAGAATTTTTATGCCACAGAAATCGCTAAAATAACAGGGGTAATAAGAGGTCACTATGAAAGCACTCATCACAAGAAAGGTTGGCATGACAAGTACTATCGCAGACGATGGTACGGTTACTGCTATCACTTTGCTTTCCGCTAGTCCCTGTGTCGTCACACAGGTCAAAACAGCTGCTACCGACGGCTATACCGCCGTACAGCTTGGTTTTGAAGAAGCAAAAGTAAACAATACTAACAAAGCTCAGCAAGGTCACTTTAAGGCCGCTGGTATGCTACCTAAGATTATTCGCGAATTCCGCGTCGACGAAATCACCGAAGACCTCAAAGTTGGATCAACAATCAACTCCGAGGTCTTTTCAATTGGTGACGAAGTCAAAGTTACCGGAACTTCCAAGGGTAAGGGTTGGGCCGGTACTATCAAGCGCCATAACTTCCACCGTCAGCGTAAAACGCATGGTGGTAAGGGTAACACTCGTAAGCCTGGTTCAATTGGTTCAATGTACCCACAGCACATTCTTAAAGGTAAGAAGATGGCCGGACAGATGGGTCACGAACAAGTTACCGTTAAGGGACTTAAGATCGCTTTGATTGATACTGAACTTAACATCATTGGTGTTAGTGGTGCCGTTCCCGGTCCACGTAAGGGCATCATTGAGATTCGGGAGAACTCATAATGGCGATTGCAACATACACCAAAGCTGGCGCTACGGCGACCACAGCGGCTAAGCTAGACAAATCTGTCTTTGGCTTAGAAGTTACTAATCACGCATTACTCAAACAAGCCTACGTTGCCTACATGGCCAACGGACGCGGCAACAACGCCGTAACCAAGACCCGCGGTCTGGTGAGTGGTGGTGGCCGTAAGCCTTGGAAGCAAAAGGGAACTGGCCGAGCACGTTTCGGTTCAACCCGTAACCCAATCTGGAAGGGTGGTGGTATCGTTTTTGGTCCTACTGGCGAAGAAAACTACACCAAGTCTATGAACGTTAAGGCTAAGCGCCTGGCAATTCGCCAAGCACTAAGTATGGCTGCAACCGAAAACAAGATTGCCGTTATTGATGACATCGTCGTTAAGACGGGCAAAACAAGCGAACTGGTTGCACTGCTCGCTAAGCTAAAAGCGACCAAGAACGTCCTATTAGTCGTTGACACCAAGGCTCCTGAGCTTGTTCAAGCTAGCAGCAACTTACAGAACGTTAAAGTGGTCCAAGCACAGTACGTTAACACATTCGATACTTTAAACGCTGACAGCATCGTATTCACGACTGCTGCTCTCGCTGTTGTATCAACCTGGCTCGGAGGTGACAAATAATGGATAAGCACATCGCACTCAAGCCAAAGCTAAGCGAAAAGACATTTGCTATGAGCGCTAAGGGTGTTTACGCCTTTGAAGTTCCTACTGATGTTAATAAGCACACTGTAGCTCGCGCTGTTGAATCTCAGTTCGACGTTAAAGTTACCGAAGTCAACATTGCTAACAAGCCTGGTAAAGCCAAGCGCACTATTAGTAAGGGCGGACGTCGCACTGCTGCTGGACGCGAAGCTGCTACTAAAAAAGCTTACGTAACCTTGGCTAAGGGTCAAAGCCTTCCATTCTTTAACGCAATTGAAGAAGCCGAAGAAAAGCAGGCCGCCACCCAAGCTAAAGTCGAAAAAGCCGCAGCTAAAGCCGAAAAGAAGGAAGCTAAGACCGCAAAGCCAAAGCGCACTTCTAAGAAGGCCGAGGAGACAAAGTAATGGCATTAAAGCAATATAACCCAACGACTCCTGGTCGCCGTGGAATGACCAGCCAGGACTTTGACCAAATTACTACTCGTAAGCCGGTCAAGTCACTACTCGTCGCTAAACGCCGTGGTAACGGTCGTAACAACCAAGGCCGTATTACCACTCGTCACCAGGGTGGTGGCGCCAAGAAGTTCTACCGAATAATGAACTTCAACATGT
This sequence comes from uncultured Candidatus Saccharibacteria bacterium, assembly GCA_964469755.1. Taxonomy (GTDB): domain Bacteria; phylum Patescibacteriota; class Saccharimonadia; order Saccharimonadales; family UBA4665; genus JAGQNO01. The sequence continues at coordinate 4,679 of CAYXYX010000027.1, forward strand.
CAAATGGTATGACCGCAACTATTGAGCACATCGAATACGATCCAAACCGTAGTGCCCGTATTGCTCGTATTAAAGAAAGTAACGGTACCTACCACTACATTCTTGCCGCTAAGGACATGAAGATTGGCCAAACTATCACTAGTGGTAGCGATGCGCCTATCGAAAACGGTAACCGCATGCCTATTAAGAACATTCCTGTCGGTAGCACCATTCACGCCATCGAAATGACACCTGGTAAAGGTGCCCAGATGGTTCGTAGCGCTGGTAACGGCGCTCAGCTTATGGCTAAAGAAGGTGCCTACGCACAGGTTCGTTTGCCAAGTGGCGAAGTTCGCTTAGTTCATGTTGAATGCACCGCTTCTCTTGGTGTCATTGGTAACGAACAGCACCAGAACATTAAAATTGGTAAAGCCGGTCGTTCACGTCACAAGGGTATTCGCCCAAGTGTTCGTGGTGTTGTTATGAACGCCGTCGATCACCCACATGGTGGTGGTGATGGTGGTCGTCACCGTATGGCTAAAGCGCCTCGTACGCCTTGGGGTCAAAAGACCTTGGGCTTCAAGACTCGTCGCCGTAAGAATACCAGTCAGTTTATCGTAAGGAGCCGTCATGCGGCTAAGAGGAAATAACGTATGAGTCGTTCACTTAAAAAAGGTCCATTCATAGATTTCAAACTTTCTAAGAAAGTTAATGCTCTAGGGAATGACGATCGTACAATCATTAAGACTTGGGCTCGTGCTAGCACGATCACTCCAGAATTCGTGGGCCGCACCATTGCGGTTCACAACGGCAAAGTGCACGTTCCAGTTTTCGTTACCGAAAACATGGTCGGTCACAAGCTTGGTGAATTCAGCCCGACTCGTAAGTTCCGTTCACACGGCGGGAAGAAGAAGTAATCATGGCAGTACAAGCAGTCGCTAAAGGTGTCCGTATGAGCCCACGTAAAGTAGCCGTTGTTGCCGCTTTGGTTCGTGGCCGTACCGTCGAAGACGCCTTGACCATACTCAGTCACACACCTCGTCGTAGTGCCGTCCCTGTTCAAAAGGCAATCATGAGTGCTAAGGCTAACGCCGACCACAACCATGACCTTAAGCCAGCTACCCTTCGTATTACCGAAATAAGCGTTAGCCCTGGCCCACGTTTAAAGCGCTACCGCCCAGCCGCCCACGGTCGTGCACTTCCGTTCCAGCGTCGTACTTCACACATTCGTGTTGTTGTTGATGGCGAAAAGCGTGAAGCCCGCAAGCCAGTAGCAGCTAAAGCAGCGGCTAAGCCAGCAGAAAAGGAAGCAAAGTAATGGGACAAAAAGTAAATCCAATCAGCATGCGCTTGCAAGTCAACAAAGACTGGCGCAGTAAGTGGTTTGTTAGCAAGCGCGAGTACGCTGCCTACCTAAAGAGTGACCTTGCGGTTCGCCGTTTGATTGCCAACAAGCTTGGTAGCCGTGCTGCAATCAACCGTGTAGAAATCGCCCGTACCCCTAACTTAGTTACGGTTACTATTCACACTGCAAAAGCTGGTGTTGTAATCGGCCGTGGTGGTGTTGGTGTTCAGGAACTCAAAGATCAGATCCAGAACATCTATAAACAAACCGTCCGCGTAAATATTGAAGAAGTTAAAAAGACCGACCTACATGCTAAACTGGTTGCCGAAAACATCGCTCACCAACTAGAGCGCCGCATGAGCTTCCGTCGTGCCATTAAGTCATCGGCTGCCGCTACCATGCGCGCTGGTGCTAAGGGCATACGTATCGAAGTTGCCGGTCGTTTGAACGGTGCCGAAATGTCTCGTCGCGAAAAAGAAGTCCAAGGTTCAGTTCCTTTGCACACCATTCGTGCCGATATTGACTACGCCCTGGTGCCTGCCAAAACAACCGCTGGAATCATCGGTGTTAAGGTATGGATCTATAAAGGGGAGGCTCTGTAATGTTACTCCCTAAACGAACTAAGTTCCGCAAGGTACGCAAGGGTAAGATCCGCGGTGTAGCCACTAGCGGTAATTACATTGCCTACGGTGAATTTGCCCTCCAAGCCCAAGGCAACGAGCGCATTACCAGCCGTCAGATCGAGTCCGCTCGTCAGGCAATGACCCGCCACATTAAGCGTGGTGGTAAAATCTGGATTCGTATCTTCCCACACACCCCTGTTACCCGCAAGCCGCAAGACGTTAAAATGGGTAGCGGTAAGGGTTCACCAGAATTCTTCGTAGCCAAGGTTCGACCTGGCACCATCATGTTTGAAATGCAAGGTGTACCCGAAGACGTCGCTCGCGAAGCAATGCGCCTAGCAGCTCACAAATTACCAGTAAAGACCAAGTTCTTAGTAAAGGAGGAGGCATAATATGAAAATCGCCGACATCCGTAAACTATCAACTGCGGAATTAACCACAACCAGCACTAACATGCGTGAAGAAATCGCTGAACTGAAGCGCCGCGTACATTTAGGTGAGAACCAAAACGTACGTCTAGTTCGCAGCAAGCGTAAGGATCTCGCTCGCGTACTAACCGTACTCGGTGAGCAATTAACCAAGGAGGCACAGTAAGATGGCACGAACCATTACCGGTACTGTCTCATCGAGTAAGAGCGACAAAACGATTGTCGTGACTGTGCAAACCCGCAAAACGCACCCGCTCTACCGTAAGCAGTACACCGTATCAACCAAATTTATGGCTCACGACGAAAAGAACGAAGCCCAAACTGGCGATAAGGTCGAGATTATCGAAACCCGCCCAATCAGTGCTCGTAAGCACTTCAAACTTTTGAAGATTGTCGAAAAGCCAGCGTTACGCGAAGACAGCCTTAAAGTTGTCAAAGCTGTTGACGAAGTAGCTAAGCCAGCTTCTCGTAAGAAGAAGCCTGCTACCGAAGAAGCAGAAAGCGAGGAAGCATAATATGATCCAACAAGAATCACGTTTGGTCGTCACCGACAACAGTGGTGCTAAGGAGATCTTATGCATCCGCGTACTTGGTGGCACTCGTCGCCGCTACGCTCGCGTTGGTGACGTTATTGTCGCTACTGTTAAACAAGCTGCTCCTAACGGAACAGTTAAAAAGAAGTCAGTCGTTCGCGCCGTTGTTGTTCGCACCCGCGATCAAATCAAGCGCAAAGACGGCTCAACCATCAAGTTTGATGACAACGCCGCTGTAATCATTGGTGACGACAAAGCACCACGCGCAACTCGTATCTTTGGACCAGTTCCACGCGAATTACGTGACCAAGGCTACGCTAAAATCATTAGCTTGGCACCGGAGGTACTATAATGAGTGCTCCTAAAAAGACTACCGTGTACAAGATCCGCCTAAAGAAGGGTGACACCGTCATCGTTCTAGCCGGTAAGTACAAGGGCAAGACTGGTAAAGTCCTGGCAACGCACCCCCGCGAAAACAAAGTTACTGTCGAAGGCATTAACATTGTCAAGAAGCACCAGAAGCCCAACAAGGAATACCCACAAGGCGGCATTATTCCTTTAACTAAGCCTATGTGGGTGAGTAAAGTTGCCATTGTAGAGCCAACCTCTAAGAAGGCTAGCCGCATTGGCTACAAATTAAATGATGATGGTACCAAGACTCGCGTATTTAAGACTAACGGAAAGGAGATCAAGTAATATGGCAACCGCAACTAAAAAAACGACCGCAGTTAGCACTAACGCTCGTCTCCGAACCCTATACAACGATCAGTTTGCTGCTGAACTTATGACCGAACTTGGCCTTAAGAACGTGCACCAAATCCCTCGCTTGCAAAAAGTTGTCTTAAACATTGGTCTTGGCCGTGCTAAAGACGACAAGCGCATGATCGAAGTCGCCACCAACACGCTTCGTAAAATAACCGGTCAGCAGCCAGTTCAAACACTTGCTAAGAATTCCATTGCCGGCTTTAAACTACGTGAAGGCAACATGATTGGCCTTAAAGTGACCCTTCGCGGCGAACACATGTACGAATTTGTCGATCGCTTGATAACTGTTGTACTACCTCGTTTGCGTGACTTTCACGGTGTTAGTGCTAAGGCATTTGACCGCCAGGGTAACTATTCACTTGGCTTGACCGATCAGTCAGTGTTCCCAGAATTAACCTTTGAAGAAACCACGACCGTTCACGGCCTACAAGTTGTATTCGTAATTAACGCAGAAGAGCCAGCACACAGCCGTGCATTGCTCGAAAAGTTCGGCATGCCGTTCGAGAAGGAGAACAAGTAATGGCAAAGAAATCTATTGTTGCCCGTGATGAAAAGCGCAAGCGCATGATCGCTAAGTACGCTGCAAAGCGGGCTGAATTAAAGGAACTCGGTGATCTAGAAGGCTTGGCTGCATTGCCTCGCAACTCTTCACCAACACGTCTTACCAACCGTTGCGTTGAAACCGGTCGCTCACGCGGCTACATGCGTCAGTTTGGTCTAAGTCGTTTGAGCTTCCGCGAACACGCCAGCAAGGGTGAAATCCCTGGCATAACGAAAGC
>CAYXYX010000028.1:0-8644 GCA_964469755.1 uncultured Candidatus Saccharibacteria bacterium
AGTACAGGCCACCCTACACAGTCCGAGTGCCGTTGCGCACGTCACACCTGTCATATCGCCAAAAGTATCGATTGGTACCTATAACACAGACCGTGCTGCCCGAGCAGCACATGTCACTACGAGCCCACTTATTTCGCGTTACGCTCACGACGTAGCTTCTGTTGAAGCCGTCGTAATCAAACGCGTTGAAGCCGCCGCTAATGCTGTTGATAACGCAATCGTAATCCCCGATAGTGGGCACTATCGCCCAGATGTTGCACCCGCCCACCGAGCCGCCTCAAACGGAACCTCCGACATTTTTGAGCAAGCGCTGCTTCGAGCAACCTCTCACGAGCAAGATGCACCCCAAATCCCCACCACCAAGCAGGGACGAAAGCGCTACGCCAGCCTCCTGCGCCGCCGCATGGTCACCTATGGTGCCGGCGCAATGGTCGTTTTGGCTATTGTTGGTTTTTTGAACTTTAAGAATGCTGACTCGGTTAAGTTCCGCTCGGCTGCTCGCTCGGCCGGTTTTTCGGCTACCATGCCAAATTATCAACCAAAGGGCTTTACAGTGGCATCTGTTACATCAAGTAACGGTACCATCTATATGAAATACGCTCGAACCGATAATAGCAGCTCCGTTAATCGTCAATACGCAATCACACAAAGGGCAACTAACTGGGATAGCCAGACGCTCCTAACCAACATTCTAGCCGACAGCAGCACCTACAGTGCCGTGCAAAAGTCCGGCCGCACAGTGTATCTTTATGGTACAGACCAGGCAGCGTGGATCAGTAAAGGTATTCTATACCAAGTACTTGGTAACGGTGCGCTGAACTCGCAAGACTTTGTAGCTATTGCTACCTCTATGTAATCTGATTGTCGCCGAGCGGTTCTACCTCTATACTAGTAGCTATATGAAACCAGTTCGCACCCGTTTTGCCCCCAGCCCGACCGGCTATTTACACGTTGGTGGCATCCGCACCGCACTTTTTGCGTTCTTATTAGCACGCCAGGCTAATGGCCAATTTGTGCTACGACTGGAAGATACCGACAAAAACCGCGAAGTAGCCGGTTCTGACCAACACTTAATGGACAGCCTTAAGGCGCTCGGGCTTATGTACGACGAAGGCCCCGACAATGGTGGTCCATTTGCACCATACCGTCAAAGTGACCGCCTAGACCATTACCTAAAGTGGGCTCAAAAGCTCATTGCCACTGGCCGCGCTTATGCCGACCCATACACCCCAGCCCAAATTGATGCCTTCCGCGAACAAGCTAAGGCAGCTAAACAGCCATTTTTATACCGTAACCACCGCCCAACCGAAACGCCCGATTGGGATGGCAGCCAACCGTTGCGTTTTAAGTCCGATCCAAAGTCCTACAATTGGCACGATGCCGTTATGGGCGATCTGCACACCGGCCCAGAGGTCATTGACGACTTTATATTGGTAAAATCCGATGGCTTTCCAACCTACAACTTTGCGCACATTATCGATGACGCCGAAATGGAAATCACCCACATTTTGCGTGGCCAAGAATTCTTAGCATCAATTCCCAACTACTTAAACCTCTACGAAGCACTCGAACTTACCCCACCGATCATGGCCACCATGCCGCCCGTTCTTGGCCCGACTGGTAGCAAAAAGCTTTCTAAGCGCGATGGCGCTAAAGATGTGCTGGACTACCTCCGCGAAGGCTACCTTGTCGAAGCGCTGGTAAACTTTATTGCCACATTGGGTTGGAATGACGGTACTGAGCAAGAAATCTTTACTATGGCCGAACTGATCGAGAAATTCAGCTTGGAGCATGTAGGCAAGGGCGGGGCCCGCTTTGACGAGCAACGTTTACTTTGGATGAACGGCAACTTTATTCGTGAATTATCACTCGATGATCTGTACCAGCGCAGTATTAGCTACTGGCCAGCAGAAGCTGAAGCTGCCACCGAAGCGCAAAAAAAGCGCGTTTTAAGCCTGGTGCAAGAACGCCTGAAGTTTTACGGTGAAATTCCCGAACTCACGCGCTTTTTCTTTACCGATCTGCCGGTGGATCCAAGCCTTATTAGCGGCCATAAACAGCTCAAAAAATATAGCTTCGAACAGCTTAAAGACCTACTTCTGCAGGCCCAAACTAGCCTACGGGACAGTGATTTCACCATTGATGACCTGCAAACCCGCCTGAACAAACTGCTCGCCAATAGCGGAGAAAAGCCCGCGGTGCTGTTCAGCCTAATCCGCATTGCCACCACGCAAGCTCCGGCCAGCCCTGGTCTCGCCGATAGCTTGAATGTACTCGGAAAAGACGTCAGCCTGCGCCGCCTACAAGCCCAAATCGACGCCCTGTAACAGCGTCGCTTTTGAGCATAAGCGTGATATACTTAAACTCATGCAAGACGACTTCAGAACCATTGGTTCCGCAAAGCCGGCTCCCGCGCTCAAACCAACACCCACTAACATAAACATTACCGAGCAATTGGCGCCGTTTGAAACCCCAGATCAAGTCAGCGAACATGACTTAGCCGCCGCACAGCCTCCTATAGGCGAACCAGTAGCTCCAGCGCCCCCAAGCAAAGGTACCGGTCATCACTGGTTTAACCCACCATGGCCCCCAACAAAACACGAAGTATTGCTTATACTTGGCGTTTTAATAGTGGCCGTAGTTGGAGTAGGGGCGTTTATTAAACTGCGGCCAGCTGAAGTCATACAGCCCATATCGGTTGTAAAGAAGGTTAAAACAGCTCCCGTCGTCGTTAAGCCAACAACTGTGCCATCTACACTCTCCGGTCTACCCGTGGCTCCAGAGGTTAATCAGCGCCCAGTTGTAGGCATCATGATCGAAAATAGCGCTGCAGCCCGCCCACAGTCAGGCCTGAGTCAAGCTGGTGTTGTATTTGAAGCCATTGCTGAAGGCGGCATTACCCGCTTTTTAGCTTTGTTTCAAGATCAGCAACCCACTAACGTTGGTCCCATTCGTAGCGCTCGCCCTTACTATGTTCAGTGGAATGAGGGCTTCCGCGCCGCATACGTTCACGTTGGGGGCAGTCCGGATGGCTTAGCTGCCATTAAAACCCTCAACGTGCAAGACATTAACCAGTTCTATAATGCCAATCCATTTCACCGTGATTCATCCCGACCAGCTCCCCACAACATGTATGCCAGCGTCGTTGACTTAGCAGCGCTCGCAACCCAAAAGGGCTACAAAAGCGATTACACCGGCTTTGCACGCAAAACTGCTAAACCGGTTACGCCACCAACGGCCACCAGCATCGACTTCAACATATCGAGCGCCCTTTATAACCCGCATTACGCATACGACGCCCCTAGTAATAGCTACCTCCGCTCCGAAGGCGGTGCGCCACAAATGGATGCCAATACCGGCAAGCAGCTCGCACCAAACGTGGTTGTTGCCATGGTCGTACCTATGAGTGCAGGCGGCAAGACGGCCCAAGGTGGTGCATATAGTAATTACAACGCTATTGGTGCCGGTACTGCTTATATATTCCAGGATGGCGTCATGGTACAGGGTAACTGGAATAAAGCCTCTGCCACGGCTCAGATCAGCTTTACTGATGCCGCTGGAGCTATTATTGCCATAAATCCGGGCCAAACCTGGATCAGCGCCGTAACTGATAGCGCGAAGGTCGTTTACAAGTAGTGGACTACTTCGACCAGCTAACCAGCCAAGTTCGGTGGCGCTTAATGGGATCACTCCTTATACTCAACGTCATTGTAATTGGCGCCTGGTTCGTCTTAACTCAAATTTTGGCAGCACCAATGATCGTAACAGGCGTAGCTATTGCCGTGATCATTCTAGTTATGAGCGGTATCATTGCGCTGACTGCGACTACCGCCATATTGGAACCAATGCGCGTGCTGCGACAAACAGTACTCCACGTTAGCCCCCACGAACACGGCGAAAGCGCCCCTGACATTGACTCACTAAAAATCGGCAGGGAACTGGTAGCTAATCTAGCTTCTCAGATATACCAGCTGGCTAATACCGCTGCTGTCGCTTCTCAGCCACTTCCTAATCCAAGAGCAGGGTTTGTTGAATCAAACCTGCCACTGCCCCTGTTTGTACTCGATAGTGAACAGACTATTCAGTACACCAACAATGCTGCGGCCGAATACCTTGGGCAGGCAAGCTCTGATCTGGTTGGCAAAAATATTTACATGATTCTCGATATGGCTTTTCCGAGCGAAAACACCCTAGATACCTGGCTTAAGCGCGTCCGAGCTAACAGCGCTACGTCCAGCGAAAGTTGGGAGCGCGTGCGCTTGAACGTGCTCGACAACCACCCCACGCGACTGTTTGATCTGGCGGCATACTACAACAAAGATAACCCTAACAAGCAAGAGACCATGCTCGTACTCTTTGACCACACCAAGCAGTATTCACAGGATGATCAAGCAGTCAGTTTCATTGCCCTGAGCGTCCACGAACTCCGTACGCCACTGACGCTACTCCGAGGCTACATTGAAGCCTTCGAAGAAGAGTTTAATGGCAAACTAAACCCCCAAATGACTGATTTCATGCAAAAGATGAGCGCTACAGCCCAACAATTGACGGCGTTCGTGAATAATATATTAAATGTTGCTCGGATTGACGACGATCAGCTGCAACTTGAACTGCACGAGGAAGTGTGGGAAGACATTATAGACAGCGCTGTGGCAAACCTTTCGCTACGCGCCAAGGTCCGAGGCATTACATTAGAGACTCACGTAGCTCCCAACTTACCGACGGTCGGCGTCGATCGCTTGAGTATTCACGAAGTTATTAATAATCTTGTCGACAACGCCATTAAATACAGCGCCACGAGCAAAAAAATCATCATATCTGCCCAGCTCAGTTCCGAAAACATGGTCGAAACAACTATTCAAGACTTCGGGGTTGGTATTGGTACTGATATTATGCCTAACTTATTCACTAAATTTTACCGCGACCACCGTAATCGAGCTCAAATCGGCGGCACTGGCCTAGGCCTATATTTGTGTAAGGCAATCGTATCGGCTCACGGTGGTAACATCTGGATCCGTAGTAAAATAGGCAAGGGTAGCACCTTCGGTTTCACCTTAATGCCCTACGAACAGCTTGCCGAAGAGATAAAAAACGGTGATAATAAAGATATCGTCCGTGGCGCTCACGGCTGGATCAAAAATCACTCACTATACAGGAGATAACTTCATGGACAGTCAACCCGGCCAAACTATTCAACCCACCAACGCCGCTCCCGCCAAAAAGGTCTTATGCATCGAAGATGAACATTTTATTGGCGAACTATACGAGCGAGCCCTTAGTAGAGCCGGCTTTAAGTTTGATCTTGAGATCGATGGTGCAGAGGGCCTTAAGCGAGCTCAAACTAATGAGTACGACATTATTCTGCTCGATCTAATGGTCCCTAATGTTACCGGTATCGAAATCCTACGCGCGTTGCGTGACCCAGCCCTAACACCCAACCTTAAGGCAAAGATTATTATTACGACCAATCTAGAACAGCGCGAAGACGTCCGAGCCGATATCGAAAAGCAGGCCGACGGCTACATTGTTAAAGCCGAGCTAACGCCCCACGAGCTAGTCGGCGTCCTGCAAAAACTCGCCTAAAAAGGGGTAATTTTGTGGTAAAAAACACGCTTGGCAACGGCTAAGCGTAAGCCTATACTACTAGGTAGCCATGTGCGGGTAGTCTTTTTAAGACCCCCTCCGCGCAGACTTATTTACAGAGTTGCATACACACTAGCCCCGGCAAAGCGTCACTGCGTCCACTCTTTCAAAGCTCAAGTTCTCGACACTAGAAATCGGCCTTGTAAACGGTCAACCCGAGTTCGTCGACAGCTTCCAATGTCCTAATCCGTTTCACTCCCATCACCGTGAGTGCCTCTTTTATATACCCTAATTGGAGCTTTAATCTTATGAACACCCCTGTAAACCAAACTATCGAAATAACTTCATTAGCCTTCAGCCGTAGCCGCAAAACACCGCAACTCGAAAGCTTTCCACGCCGCATGGTCTGGGAAGACCGCGAGTACACTTTCATAGAACTCGGCATGCACTTCCTCGTCAAAAAGGGACAGGACTTAATTCGCCTATTTGACGTAAGCGACGGCCAGAACGACTTCCGCCTAAAGTGCGACAACGACAATCACTGGACACTCGTCAGCATGCGAGCGGCGGCGTAGTGGGGCGGGGAACGATTCAACTATGCACGACAATCTGGAGCCTGTGGCCGACGGCAACGAACCTACCGGCGTCTCAATTCACAGCGGTTTTCCCAACCCAGCGGCCGACCACATTGGCCGGCCGGCAGCGCTCGCGCTCGATTTGAACCAACTGCTCATTCGCCACCCCACCAGTACCTTTCTGTTTCGCATCCGTGGCGAACACTGGGCCGATCAGGGCGTGTTTGATGGCGATATAGCCATAATTGACCGCGCGCTGCGCGCCAATCCCCAGGACCTCGTCCTGACGTGGCAAGACGAAAGCTTCGAACTCACTCGCCAACAAAACAACACAAATCAATACGTCTGGGGCGTGGTCAGCGCCATTATTCATCCCCGGAACCAAGGAGCCTTATGAACCAACCAATGTTTGCCTTAATCGACTGTAATAACTTTTTTGTAAGCTGTGAACGCATTTTTAGGCCAGAGCTCAACGGCCACCCGGTGGTCGTATTATCAAGTAACGATGGCTGCGCCGTAGCCCGCAGCAACGAAGCCAAAGCCCTAGGCATTCCCATGGGCGCGCCGGCATTCAAATACCGTGAACTGTTCCAAAAACACCAAGTGGTGCAGTTTTCGGCCAATTTTGAACTGTATGGCGACATTTCTGACCGCCTGGTGCGCTCGCTCATAGCCATTACACCCCGCCTCGAATTATATTCGGTGGACGAAGCCTTTTTAGACCTATCTGAGCTCAATATTACCGATTACCGCGCTTGGGGCGACCAAGTGCGCCAAAAAATCTGGCGCGAAATTGGCATACCGGTGTCGATTGGCATTGCCCCCACCAAAACCATGGCCAAACTGGCCAGCGAACGAGCCAAAAAAGACCAAGCTCTAGATGGCGTGCTTAACTTTGCCAACATGCCTGACTGGCTAATCAATCCACAGCTGGCGGCCACGCCTATTCAGAGTGTATGGGGTGTTGGCTGGCGCTTAGCGCCCAAATTAGGCGCTATTGGCGTGCACACGGCGCTCGACCTTAAACACCTGTCACGTAAACGGGCTACGCAGTTAATGGGCGTCCACGGCCGGCAAATGGTCTGCGAATTAAATGGCCTGAGCTGCTTGCCGCTGGAACGTGAGCATAAGGTCCGGCAAAGCGTTATGCACGGCCGCACCTTTGGCGAAGATACCACTGATTTTTCGGTTATAGAGTCAGCCATTGCCGGCCTCACCGCCCGGGCTACCCACCGCTTACGTAAAGATGGTCTACTAGCCCGGCGAGCGTCGGTGTCAATCAGCAGCAGTCGGTTTAAACCGGGCTACCAGCGGCATGATCTGTGGTTTACCTTTAACACACCTACCGCCGACACCGGCCTTATGACCGCCCAAATCATTGCCGAACTCGACAAAACCTTAAACCGTTCCCAAGCCTGCCACCGGGCTAACGTGCTGTTGTTCGACCTGGTGCCGCAAGACTCGTTGCAAACTGATTTACTGGGCTACGTTGACACCACCCAAGCCAGCCGCAGCCAAAGCCGCTTAACGGCCGTCGATGCCGTCACTGCCCGCTACGGCAAGGGCCGGCTGGGCTACGCCGCCGAACAGCTCAGCAGCAAATGGCAACCTAAGCGCCAACTGCGTAGCCCGCGCTACACCACCGACTGGGATGAACTGCCAACGGCCCAGTTGAGCACTACTGTATAATTGCAAAATGAAGTTGCATATTATAACCATCGGTCAGCCCAAGCTGGACTACGCCAAACTGGGCTGGCAAGAGTATTGGGGCCGGCTAAAGCACTACCACGACCTACGGGTCACCCACATTGCTGACAAGCACAATGACGAGGCACATATATTAGAAGCCGCGGGCAATAGTTATAAAATCGCCCTCGAAATTGAGGGTAAACAATTCAGCAGCCCAGAACTTGCAAAGTTTTTAGAAAAGCGTGCCCTAGACGGAAGGGAAGTCAGTCTGTTGATTGGTGGGCCAGATGGCTTACCGCAAGCGGTGCGTGACGCTGCGGACTATCAGTGGAGCTTCGGCAAATTAACGTTGCCACATGACTTAGCAATGGTCACGCTATTAGAAACGCTGTACCGCGCTAGCACCATCAACGCCGGGCAGCCATATCACCGCTAGATTTAGGAATAATAGTGCTTATGGTACTATCAAGTCATGGAAAGTAACCCTCGCGGATCAGAAGAGTCCACTGCGCCTCAGGTGGGGCCTTTAGGAATACTCGGGGCACTGAATCGTATTTGCGCCCAACGGCACGATGCCGTTGCCAATATGGACTGGGATGCCGTCACTGATCTACAAGCTAAACGTGAACACGTGCTAGATATTCTAGCTGAGCGGAGCTTACTGGGACCAATTGCGGCCGAAGAGGGCTGCTGACTCAGAACTATATTAAATAGTTATTAACTTTTCTGTTTGGCGGGTGGACTGCGCGTGATTGCACTACTATACTTAGCAGTATGACCGATGCAGGATTCACCCT
>CAYXYX010000028.1:8663-8980 GCA_964469755.1 uncultured Candidatus Saccharibacteria bacterium
CGAAGATATTAAGGACCAAAATAGGGCCGTGCTTGAAGCGATAGGCCAGATGCGAGTTTATGTAGCACGAATTCCAGCTATCGAAGCTGACATCCGCGAACTCAAGGACGATGTAAAAACGATCAAACACATCCTTACGGACACGAATAAAGATGTTGTCGATCATGAGCGCCGCATTACCCGACTCGAAACCAAAGTATTGTAATATCGTAAGACCGTAAAGTAATGCTAATAAAGGTTAAGGTAGCCCCTGCGGGAGAGCGCACGCTAATCCAGCCGCCCGCATAAGCTGGGGGCTGTGACTAGCGACCGAACCC
>CAYXYX010000029.1:0-8708 GCA_964469755.1 uncultured Candidatus Saccharibacteria bacterium
GTCAACCATTGCCTGCAAGCAGTCGGCATCTTTGAGCCAGTGCTGGCCAAGGCTTTTTTTAGCTTCAGGGATGGTGCTCATAGGCTCATTCTACCAGTTGTGGCTCGATAACCAGTGGTTGTAGGCGCCTGCCCAGCTACCATAACGACCACGAGCGTAGCCATCGCACCATTTAAGCTGAGTAACCGGATTGCTCGACCAATCACTGCCGGCGCTAGCCATTTTACTACCTGGCAGAGCCTGGCAAAGACCATATGCGCCCGATGCGTTCCGAGCGGTTGGGTTCCAGCGCGACTCGTGGCTGACGATATAATCAACGTAGTTATAGTCTCCAGGAGCTATGCCCGCCAAAGCCATGTCGCCCTTAATACCGCTCAAGCTCGAGCCACGGGCCACAACTTGAGTTACCGCTTCTTGGGTGACCGTGGTTTGAATCACCGAGCGGCCGACTGGCACACCATTAACCAGATTAGTTTGGTAGGTAACCACGCGCTGGCCAGCTGAGCCTTGCTGGCGCACAGCACTGGTGCCATAGGCAAGCGCTGGGTCAACAATAGTCTGGACCGGCATTGGTATGGCTTCGGTGACCGACTCTAATTTGGTGCCGTTCCGGGCAATAAACACTTGCTGATTGTCTGTTAGTGGCGTGTCGGCCGATGGCATCACCTGATCACTCGACTCGAGCTTGATGCCCTTTTCTTTCATGAGTTCGCCAACAGTTTTAGCATGCGTACGCGTGCTTTCAGGGGAGCCGTACAAATTAATATTAACAGGGGTAGCACGGTCAATAACCACCTGCTCGCCAATGGCACCCTGCTTCATAAAATTTTGCGTAGGATCGGTGGTTACACGGTCTTCCGCATACAAGCTAGCACCAGTCTGATTGGCAATGGCACGCGGTGTGGTGGCAGCACTAAACGTGTACGTTTCCTGATCGCCATCGATCACCTTAACCGGCACAGCCCGGTGCACATTAATTCTAAAATCATCCTGATTAATACGAGTATCAAGCGCCGGTTCAACCACGTCACCTTTGTCGAGCTTGATGTTTAGCTTAGCCAGCAAACCACCAACGGTCGGCTCAACGCTCGGGACCGTCTGTTCAACATGATCGTGCGACACAATGACAACTCGCGCCTGACGGTGCGGACGATTACCGTGAAATACTATAAAAAATGCTGCGAGGCTCACGCACAGCAAAACAGCAAAGGTAAAAACGGGTACCGAGAACGGATGACGACTTAATCGTTTGGCTGTACGGACGTGCCGTTGGCGTGTTGCCTTTGTGCGACGCTTAAACTTCAAAAACTTCTTCTGCATAAAAAAAGCCAAAAACGAGCAGATTGTGCTCGCTCAAGCTCATACTATTATAACAAAATCAGGCCTCAACAGCCAGGAGGGCTATAGCTTCTCGAGTGGCGCAAAGGCAATATTCAGCTTGCGTGTGCCCTTGCCCTTAAAGTAGATAGTGGCTGTGTCGCCTTCCATGTCTACAATTGTGCCAACGCCGAATAGTTGATGACGCACCGCGTCGCCCTCGTTTAGTTCGGGCACATAGCGCGGTTCATCACTGTGAGGTGATGCTTGGCTATCACCAAAGCTATACGTCGGTTCGTTGTCGTAACCGTAGTGATTTTCGGTGCTGGTGGCTTGGAATTCGCCATCGATTTCTGACAAAAAGCGTGACGGTGGGTTATGCTGCACGCTGCCATACAGCATGCGTGAACTCGCGTAGGTCATGTACAGCTCTTGGCGAGCGCGGGTCATGCCCACGTAACACAGGCGGCGCTCCTCTTCCATTTCGGACTGGTCGTACAGGGCGCGAGTGTGCGGAAAGATAGTTTCTTCTAGCCCCGTCATAAACACAGCTGGGAATTCGAGGCCCTTGGCGGCATGTAATGTCATTAGGGTTACGGCGTCACCATCAAAGTCGGCGCTATCTAGGTCGCTCACCAAGCTGACTTCCTCTAAAAAGCCGTCTAGCCCGACTTCGGAGTATTCTTGAGCGACACTTAGCAATTCTTTAACGTTTTCTTGACGGGCTTCGCCCTGCAACGTACCATCGTCGAGATATTTAAGGTAATTCAACCGGCGCAGCAGTGAGTCGATCAACCCACCGACCGACGCTTCTTCTAGAACCGCCCGCAAACTTGCAATAATATCGCCCAGTTCGGCCAGAGCTGCACGGGCTTTAGCTGTGACCGCGCCGCAATTACTTGCAGAGGTTAGTGCTTCGAGCAGGGTGTAATCATTTTGCTGTTTCCATCCAAAAAAGTTCTGGACGCTTTTAGCGCCCACGCCACGAGTCGGTACGTTTACAATGCGCTCAAAACTAATGCGATCTTCCGGCTGAAAAATTAAACGTAGGTAGGCAATAATGTCTTTGATTTCTTTACGGTCGTAAAAGCGCACGCCACCAACCACGCGGTACGGAATCCCGTAGTGTACAAAGGCTTCTTCAATACTGCGACTTTGGGCGTTGGTGCGATAAAGCACGGCATAGCTACTGTACTTGTGTTGCCCGCCATCAACTGCGTTGCTAATGCGACGAACAATCGCTTCGCCCTCAGCTCGTTCCGAATGTACTTGCACCATTTGCACTGGCAAACCCTCGCCCAGCGCCGTCCATAACTCTTTATCGGAGCGTTGTTCGTTCTTGGTAATGACCGCATGGGCCGCATCGAGAATGTTTTTAGTGGAACGGTAGTTTTGCTCGAGTTTAATGACGGTGCATGCCGCATAATCTGTTTCGAAGCGCAGTATGTTTCTAAAATCGGCGCCTCGCCATGAATAAATCGATTGCCAATCGTCGCCCACCACCGCAATATTCTGCGTTGCTGCTGTTAACAACTTTACGAGCGCGTACTGCGCAGCGTTAGTGTCTTGATACTCGTCGATCATCACATATTTAAATTGCTGCTGCCACTTGGTGCGAATTTGTGTTTGAGTTTTTAATAACGTGACCGTGCGATTAATTAAATCGTCAAAATCAAGCGCGGCCGCGTCTTTTAATGAACGTTCATACAACGGGAACACCTGAGCCGCCGCCTGTTGGGCCGGGCTTTTAGCAGTAGCAGCATATTCTGCCGGAGTTATTAATTCGTTTTTGGCACTGCTTATTAAGCTACCAAGCACTCGGGCCGGAAACGCCTTTTCGTCGAGCATGATCTGTTTGCTAGCTTGTTTAATTGCCGCCTGGCGGTCCGATTCGTCAAAAATAACAAAACTGCGCGGAATACCAATGTGTTCGCCATCTTGCCTTAGCAGGCGTACGCAAATTCCGTGGAAGGTGCCCATGTATGGCATAAAACCTCGGTTATCAGCCCGTTGACCGAGTAAACTGCCTACACGCTCGCGCATTTCTTTGGCAGCTTTATTGGTGAATGTCACTGCCAGAATGTTATAAGGCGTGGCGCGATGCGTAGCAATTAAGTAGGCAATGCGGTGGGTCAAGGTTTTAGTTTTTCCACTGCCAGCGCCGGCTTGAATTAACAGTGGGCCTTCGGTGGTTTCGACAGCCCGCCGCTGTTCCGGGTTGAGCTCCGTGAGCAGACGTTCGGTATCCACGGCGGCACGCTCCTCGGCGGCCCAAGGGTCGGTAAATTCATCAGTCATATGTATACATTCTAGCAATTTTTGGGCTGCTGGACTGTTGTATTATCAAAATTATTGAACAGTAAACAGGCTGGTGTGTGGCAGATTGTAGGTGTTTGGCAATAAGCCTGCGTCGAGAGCAACGTTATACCAAGCCAGCGCCAATAAAATAATAACTAGTGCGCCAATGACGGCAATCTGCTGACTGCGCCGCTGTTGCACGGCATTGATCGGCAAAAAGTACTTCTCTTCTTCTATCATTTTTTCTAGGCGAGCAGCATGTTCGTTAGCAGACTTCGCGGCTTCTTGAGCTTTGTCGGCAGCTTCTTCGGCCGTCTTGGGTGGCTCTGCAGTCTCGGTTTTGGGCGTAGGTTTTGTCTCGGTTACTGGCTCAACGACAGGTTCCGCAATTGGCACATCGGGCTTAGCCGTTTCGGGCGTGCTACTAGCAATATCGGCAGGTTCTGTCTTGTCAGGCGCCTCGCTCAATGTCTTGTGAAGCGGAGCAATAACCAACTCCTTTGTGGCCTTAAGTGGTGGCGCAGTCGTAGGCTCCTCTTGAGGAACTTCATTAACCATAGGGTCGGTCATAACCGGACGATTGGTGATCATGACGGGGCGCGATGTGGCGCTGGTCACCTGCCCTTTACCTGGCTGAGCGATGTCGAATACACCGCTGCCAGGCTTTTTAGCTTCGGCCATGTTCCTTACTCACATTGAACACGTGGGCGGCATCGACAATGCCACCAAATTGCTGATAATTTAGGCTGGCACCACCGACTAAAAAGCCATCTATGCCGTCAACGGCCAACAAGCCCGCTACGAACTCTGGCTCAACACTGGCTCCGTATAAAATTCTAATTTCCTCGGAAACGCGTTTGCCATATAGCGTTTCGATGGTAGCTCTAATATATGCCGTAAGTTCACCAGCCATTGCGGGTGTCGCTGGCTCTCCTGTACCTATGGCCCATACTGGCTCATAAGCAATCACCACACCTCTGACATCTTCACTTGTCAGGTTAGCGAGTGCTGTCGTAACTTGATCATGTACAACTCGTTTAGTTTCGCCAGCGTGGCGTTCAGTAGTCGTTTCACCAACACAAATAATAGGGACAATGTGATTACGAACAGCGGCCTGCACTTTGTCGCGCACGACTTCAAGTGTTTCATTAAAATGTGAGCGTCTTTCGCTATGGCCAATAATGCCATAGTGCACCAGCTCGTTGAGCATGGCAAAACTAACTTCGCCGGTCAGAGCACCTTCGTCAGTGGCATTGGCATTTTGCGAAGCAAGGCGGAATTTACGACGATCAATTTCAAGGCTCAACGGTTGCAAACTCAGCATGCTAGGCGCCAGCACGATTTCGACATCACGATGCTTGGCTATGCGCTGATTTAAACGACGCACCAATAAACTCGCCTGCTGCGTGCTCAGATGCATTTTCCAGTTACCGACGATGAGTGTTTTATTCATTTGTTTTAGTATATCTTTCCCATAGTAAAATATCGCTTATGCTTTGTCAAGCAGAGCGGCCACGCCGGGCAGCGTCCGTCCTGACATTAATTCTAAACTCGCCCCGCCACCGGTCGAAACATGGTCAAAGGCGCTTACCAGCCCCCTGTTTTGCACATAGCCAACAGTGTCACCGCCACCAACCAGACTAAATGGCCGATTGCCAAATTGTCCAAGCATCGCTTCAATGACTAATTCGGTGCCGTGCGAATAAGGACCAACCGGTCCCTGCACGCCCGCTGTTTCGGTCACACCCATGGTGCCGTTCCAAACAACAGTGTTAGCGAGCTGCAGACCACCGGCGATAAATGAACCGCTAAACGGCCCAATATCAAGAATTCTTTCGTGGGCATGCACTTGGCTCGCAGCGTGAGGCACGCGCTTTGGATAAGCTTCAATGTCCGCCGTAACATGTGCGCCCCAGTCAACAATGCGTGTAGGGCTTAACTTATCGATCTTATGCGCCACCACGCCGTCACGCGGAATGGCAAAGGTAAAGTCACGTTCTTTTGCTTCGTTTTCGGCTTTTTTAATGATATCGCGAGCTACGGACAACTCGTTCTTATCGACCAGACTTTCGGCTACATCGACACCACTGGCCATTAAAAAGGTATTGGCCATGGCGCCACCAATTGCCACAAAATCAGCAAGTTCGATGAATTTGTGTAAGATTTCGATCTTATCGGCAATTTTTGCCCCACCAATTATAGCCGCCAGTGGGCGTTCGGGCTTTTGCATAATATTAGTAATGGTATCAACCTCGCGTTCCAGAAGTAGCCCAGCCACCGATGGCAAACAGTGCGTAATTGCCTCTGTACTGGCATGCGCTCGGTGAACCACACCAAAGCCGTCCTGCACAAAAATATCCGCCAGGCTGGCGAGCTGCTTAGCAAACGCTGGATCGTTCTTTTCTTCTTCAGGGTAAAAACGTAGGTTTTCGAGCAATAATAGTTGGCCGGGCTTTAGGTCGTGTGCTTTTTGAACTGTTTCATCGGCCGTGGCAAATTCCACCGGCTTTTTGAGCAGCTCGCTCAGTCGCGCGGCTACTGGTTGAAGGCTATTGGCACTATCGTTCGGGCCAGTTGGACGCCCCAAGTGTGAACAAATTATGACCGCTGCCCCCTTTTCGAGCAAATACTGCACCGTTGGCAACGATTGCTTTATGCGATAATCATCAGTGATTTTCCCATCTTTTAACGGTACATTGTAGTCGGCGCGCAACAATACACGCTTGTTTTTCAGATCAACATCTTTAATCGTTTGTTTTGTAAACATTGCCCACCATGCTTTCGTTACTGCTAGTATACGACAATATCGCTAATGCTTACCAGCACTTTACGCTTATATCGGGTTGGAATCAGACAATTTTGCCAACTTTCCAAACACACTCTGACAAATGTACCTATTATGTACCCGATTGGGACATTTGTCGGAGTGTCTTAACGATTAGTTAACATCTATACGTTACGCTAAATTTAGGGGAAGAAACCGGAGTATAAAAAGGTGACGAGCCAACAAGTCCACATTACCTTGCCAAATGAATTAATAAAAAAGATCGATGAAGCTGCCAAAGAATCCAGTTTGAACCGAAGTGAGTTTATGAGGCGCGCTGCCGCAGAGTTATTAAAAATTTATGAAGAATACAATGCTAAGCTGGCAAATATTGCCCAGGGCGATACACCAAGCGAATATGAACTGTTCGATTTGCTAAAACTAAAACGCCGACAGCGGGCAGCGGCACAGTGGCGGCGAGAATGGCGACGTGACTCTATTCCAAAACACGGACTTTAATAGTGTCGGTGGTGCCAACAATGCCAGGATGTTTACCAGAAACAGTAACCACGATATCGCCGCGGTGGAGTAGTTTGTTTTTGCGTAACCAATCAGTTAAGTTGGTGGCGGCATGGTTGCTTATAGGGCGAACATAGCTTTTGACACTGTAAACAATGGCCAGTTGCTGGGCGGTGCGGGCGTCGTTGGTGACGGCAATCAGCGGCAATGTATCGCGGTAGCTGGCAATTTGCAAAGCAGTGGCGCCAGATTTAGTTTCGGCGACAATGGCAGTGGCTTGAATTGTATCAGCGAGGCTAATAATTGCTTTGCTGATGGCGGCTTGGCGGCTGTGGTCTTCATATTCGGGGAAACTTAGTTTAAGAGGGTTGTTGACTTCGGTGTAAAGCACCACGCGTTTCATGGTTTCGACGGCTTCGATGGGGTATTTACCGCTGGCTGTTTCGTCACTTAGCATCACGCAGTCGGTGCCAAGCGTTACGGCTGTAGCCACGTCAGAGATCTCGGCGCGCGTCGGTGACGGTGTTTCGGTCATGCTAAACAGCATTTGCGTGGCAACGATAACCGTTTTACCATGACGCAAACACAATGCAATCAACTGGCGTTGCACGATGGGCACCGCTTCGGGTTGGGTCTCGACGGCCAGATCGCCGCGGGCGACCATAAGGGCATCCGTTTCTTGTACAATCGCTTCCATATCATCGATGGCTGACTTAGTTTCAAACTTTACGATCAGTTTGGCATTCATGTTCATGCCGTTCATTAAGCGTCGCATTTCACGAACGTCGTTAACAGATTGCACAAAGCTCTGCGCCACATAGTCAATATCTTGGGTGGAGCCAAATAGTAAATCCGCGCGATCTTTGGCTGTAATTACGTCGCCCGCAAAGTCAGTGTCGGGCAAGTTAATTCCCTTGCGTTTAACGAGCATACCGGCGCTTTCGGCTTCGGCATGCACCACACCATCTTTAACGCGAGTTACAACCGTACGCACTCGGCCGTCAAACAAAAATATTCGCTCGCCACGCTTCACTTTCGTACTCAGATCGTACTGAGTTGGCAAATGTCCGGTAGCGGCGTAGTCGGCGTTGAATGCAAATTTTAGCTGGTCACCTACAGCAACTTCAACGATACCGTCAAAATCGCCAAGGCGAATCTTGGGTCCCTGTAAATCTTGAATAATTGCCACGGGTTTGCTGAGTTCCTTGCTGGCTTTGCGAATCCAGGCAATCTGCCTTACCCGCTCCTCGTGGCTGCCGTGGCTAAAGTTGAGGCGCAGTCCATTAGCACCGGCTTTAATGAGCGCCAAAATCGATTCGTAGCTATCAGTTGCTGGCCCAACGGTAGCAATAATTTTTGTTCGCTTGTAGGTGTTTATTTGGCCACCAGGAGCATGTTCGCTGCTTTTCATTACGCTTAAGTATACTCAGTTTGCGCAGCCTGCGACAAGCCTAACTCAAGATTCCAACCGCGCGAGCACCGACGAGCAACACCGTTACCAGCGAAATTGTAGACTGCAAAAGCATAAGCATTTTAGCGCGACGCGTCAGTGGCGTTCCGTCGGCGGGGGCAAAGTTCATGGCGTTGGTAGCGGAGGTGTATAAGTAATCAATAAAGGTCGGCTTCCAATCAGGGTGCCGATAATCTTCACTTTTATGCTGCGGAAACAAAAAGTCCTGCTCGTATTTGGCAATCGCCTGACGTTCGCCCGGTCCGCCGCCATCCATCTCCCAGTACCACAGTCCAAAAATAATAATGTTAGTTATAAAAATATTAATTGCTGCCAAAATTAACGAACGGCCGTCGGCCA
>CAYXYX010000030.1:0-5948 GCA_964469755.1 uncultured Candidatus Saccharibacteria bacterium
CAATTAACTCCTTACATTATCGATATTTTAAACAAAAAGTCAATCTGTTAAGGCGTTAAGACACTAGCCGTGATATTTGTGATGCTTACTGTGTTTGCCTTCGCCGCCGGTTTTGGGGCGTTGCATCCACAGAACCAGTAAGCAAAGTAGCGCGCTCGCACCGACAATCAGATCTTGCATGTTCGTAACCTTGGTCCACAAAGGTAAGGCAGTTATGCCGTCCGACACTTCGGGTGGCAAGAGTGGTACGACTAATAAGGCGCCAAGCAGGCCAACGCCGATGGCCGGCAGAATGTTAAGTGCCAAGCGCGGGCCGCGCACCGTTCGAATCATAAATATAGCCGTCAGTACTACTGGCAAGAGCAGTAAGGCGATCTTGATACTGGAATCGGTTAGTGAACCAGCCTTGGGCACGTCATTGGCGAATAAGGTCATTAAGAAGCCGGCATCTTCGGCAACATAAGTTGCCAAAACACTACCCAGGCATAAGCTTAAAAACACTAGCGCGGCGTTTATGCGTAGAACCATCATGAGTACCACTGGTACGGCAATCATAGCGATTAAGATTATGGGAGAGGAATCCATCCTACTCACTATAGCATAAGCGTCATGCCGCTATCTGGGGTGAATTAAGCGCCGACTTTGTCTTTTCGCGGTTTGCTTTTGGCGTTGCGCTCGACGTATTCAATAATTTTGGTGGCAACATCACGCTTTGTGACGATTTCGGGCGTCTTAATACTGGCGCTACTGTTCACTTCGAGCACCTTTGGTCCATCATTAGAACGCATCATGTCAACGCCGCAAATGGGTAGGTTCATAGCTTTGGCAGCCTTGATGGCAGTCTGCTCTTCTTCGGGGGTTAGCTTGACCATGCTACCAACGCCACCTTGGTGAGTGTTAGAACGGAAGTCATCATCCAAACTTTGGCGCTTAATGCTTGCTACCACGCGATTACCTACAACTAAGGCACGAATGTCGGTGCCGGCTGATTCCTTAACAAATTCCTGCACAATAAAGTTCACGCCTTCAACGTAAAAGGCCTGCATTACCGCCTTAGCAGCCTTTTTGGTTTCGGCAAGTACCACACCGTTGCCGTGGGTGCCCCGAGCGACTTTAATAATAACTGGTGCGCCGCCGGCGAGGTCCACAACTTCTTCTAAGTTGGCTGTTTCACGAGCAAACACGGTTTTAGGAATACCGACGTTTTGACGGGCTAAAATTTGGTAGGAACGCAGCTTATCGCGCGACCGGTTAATGGCAATCGAGCTGGCAGTGCTAAAAGCGCCTTGCATTTCGAACTGACGCACCACCGACGTACCATATTTGGTATAGCTTTGGGCAATACGGGGAATAATCGCATCAAATTTGGGCAAGGCTTCGCCATTGTAATACACCAACGGATTGCCTTTTTCGGTGGTCATGTAACATTTAGCGTAGTTAATAATTTCGACGTCGTGACCGCGCTCTTTGGCAACTTCAAACAACCGCTTGGTAGTGTAGTTCAGTGAACCCTTGGACAGAATCGCGATCTTCATTACTTTATGTCTCCTTCATCATCATATTGCGCGTTTTTGGTGACATCTACCAGCATGTTTTGCTCACGCAACAAACGACGACCGACAAGCACCTGCTTTTTGAGGTCAGTCCGGTCAGACAGGCCAATTTCTACCACGTAGGTAACACCTTGAATGACAATATCGGTTTTGATTAAGTAGCGTACCGTGCGGTGGCCAGTAGAACTGCGCACGCGGCGGCGAATAAAGTCTTCCGTTTCATAGGCCAGCGTTTTGTCGCCGGCTGGCAGGAATTTTAAGACCCGCTTGCCCTTTAGACCACGATGTACGAGCTTAATGTCGGTACAGTGAATAGCGCCCGAAAAAGCGCCGGTATCAATTTTGGCGACGACGTTATGTAAGCCAAGTTCGGGCAATGAAACGAGCTCAAAGCTGCCAACTGTTATGCGCTGGCTCATATGCTTCGCCCCTGTAATAGCTTATGTATACGCGGTACCAACTCGCTAATTGCATCGTATTGCTGACCGCCACGACAACTGTAGAATAACGAAATCACTGGCGCGCCATTGAATTCAATGAAGGCATAGTTTTGTTCAGTGGCAGGAGCGGCCAGATCTTCGATCATCATATCGACCACAATAAATTGGGCACCCAGCGCCCGAGCGGCTCTTTCGGCGACGCGCTTGTAACTTTCGTGAATCGTGTCGATCACATTGTACATAGATGCACCACCGCGGATCATAGCGGATTGGTTAAGTTCAACAATCTCATCTTTTGCAGGGACCCCGGTAAAATCGAAGCGTTCAAAGTCAATAATCTTCTCGTCAAGCATTGGATAGTTCGCAAAGCGAAGGTCTAGCGCTTGACGGACGTTGTTTTCTGCATCAATTAACGCACGAAGCGTACTAACGCCGTCGCCAATAACCCGAGGGGTTTCACGAAGTAATGCCGCCTTTAACACGCCGTCAACAACGGCAAAGCGAACCTCTTGACCGTAAACTTGTTCTTGGGCAATCACAATCTCAGAGAATTTTTTGGCTTCGTCGTAGGCAGCTTCAAGTGCTTCACGGCTACGAATATTCAACGTGACACCCCATGACAGCGACGAGTCATTGGGTTTTACGACGACTGGTCCAAGCGCCAATAAACCGCCAAGCTCATTACGATGCTCGTTAATATTATTAAATGAAATACTTTTTGGAATGCGAATTTCATTCTTGGCGCATAACTCATATGATAGCGTCTTGCTACTCGAAATATGCTGACAGGTTGAATTTAAAAACGGATAGCTAATTCGAGCGTCACGGGTTAACCACGTGCCACCATTAGGTGAAATAAAGCGTGTGTAGGCCTTGCCGTTCAATGTAAAGCATTCAAAAGTATAGCCAAGTTCTTCAAAGGCGCGCTTAAATAAATCGACAGTCGGGTTGTTGGTTGTGAGTGCCACGCGGATTCCTTTCGTTACTTGACACCTCTGTTGCTTCAGAAGGCATACTATTACTATATTATAGCATGATGTCAAATATTAATCAAGTATTTGCGTGGGGAATCCGCGGAATCGCGCTAAGGCTGAGCTACGCGGGTATAGGCGAAGTAAATAATTCCAAAGATAATACCTAGAATTATAATGAGCATCGGAATAAAGCCGTTTTCGTTACTGCTAATGCTTTTCATGGTATCAGCGTACACCAATTATGGTGTTAGTTCCAGAATTTGCGCTTGGTATCGGGCTTTTCTTTACGAAACTGCTCTAAGATCTCTTTTTGCTTGGCGCTGAGCTTGGCTGGTGTATCGACAATAATTGTCACAATATGGGCACCACGACTCTTGGCGCGCATATGTGGCACGCCGTGACCGCTGAGCTTAAAGTCGCTATGAGACTGGGTGCCGGCGGGAACTTTCATGCGGATTGGGCCGTCGACCGTATCAACTTCAATTTCGCCACCAAGCGCCGCCAAAGCCATATCGATGTGTTCATCACTCAGAATCAAATCGCCTTCACGAGTGAAGTGTTTGTGCGGTTTAACCCGAATATTGACGTATAAATCGCCCTTGGGGCCGTTTGCAATGGCTTCGCCGTGTTCGCGCAAACGAATCGTGGCACCGTCGTCAATGCCCGCCGGAATTTTAAGGCTAATGGTTTGTTTACGTTGCTTAGTGCCCTTGCCGTGACAAACAGTACAGGTCTTTTCGGGAACCTTGCCGGAGCCCTTACAGGTTGGGCAAATGCTAGCCTGTTGTATGTTGCCAAAAACGGTGCGAGTTACACTAATAACCTGTCCGCTCCCCTTACAAGTGTCGCAAGTTTTAAGCTCATAACCAGGCTCAGCAGTGCTGCCCTTGCAGTGTTCACAGGTATCTTCAAGGCTTAAATTAAGGTCAATATCGGTGCCAAAAACGGCTTGTTCAAAGGTGATTTCGACGCGCGATTCAACATCGTTACCACGCGCCTGACGTTGCTGGGAGTGCTGTGCGCCCCCCCCAAAAAAGCTGTTAAAAATATCGCCCAGCCCCATATCGCCAAAGTCAAAGCTCTGACCTTGGCCGTTACCAAAGCCTTCGTACGGGTTGCCGCCACCGTTGCCACCAACACCGGCATGGCCAAACTGGTCATAGCGCTGTTTTTTACTAGCGTCTTTAAGCACTTCGTAGGCTTCGTTCAGTTCTTTGAACTTGGCTTCATCACCACCACGATCGGGATGATGTTCGATGGCCTGCTTACGAAAGGCTTTTTTAATTTCGTCGGCGCTGGCGTCTTTGCTGACGCCTAGAACTTCGTAATAATCTCGTTTAGACATTGTATATATTGTACCTCTTTAGCACTCGAGGCTCAAGAGTGCTAGTTCGGCTTGTCGCCGTCGTGTTTTTGAAGCTGATAAACGGCCAGACCGATCAAGAACATGGCCAGCACCGCTAACGCAGCGTAGCCCAAACCGCGAAGCTGATAAAGTACCGCTCCAACCGCAGTATATAGACCCCAGCGAGTCACAAACTTCTTATTTAAAGCCATGCCAAGTAGCATAATTGCAACCTGCTCAAGTAATAGCCATATGCCGTATATTGACCCGCCATCACCCAGTGCTTGTAGCGCCAATGGAATGGTGGCAATACCCATCATGATCCACAAGTAGTTGTCCGTTTGCTTGGCATCCCCTGCTTTCATGCGTAGATAGGCGTAAAGACCCAAATTAGCTACCACAAGATGGGTATATGCCTGCAGAGCATGTATTCCAAGTAATTGCATGCCCCACGCTATCGATAGGGTGCAGATTACGCCAGCAAGTTCACGAACATTTTGGCTCATTGCTCGCACATAGTGAAGACTCACCCCACCGGCAACCAGCAATCCAAGGGCCATAGTCCAACTGTTGTGACCGGTAAATAGCACTGCCGCAGGTGCTAGGAAGGTCATAATCAATGCGGATTGCCGTACTTCTTCAAGCTTACCCTCAAAATATTGCGCCACATAAGTAGCAACTACATAGCTTGCCACCGCCAAGGCGGAGCTGAGCAACGTTAACATATCAAGCATTCGATTGTTGTTGCCAGGACGGACAAGGCTCATTAGTAGGCCTTGCGCTAGTAGCGGTAACAGCGCCAACACATCATTACGTTTTTCGATTTTACGAGCAACCACAACCACCGTCAACATCAACACTCCAATAATCAATGAACTGTACAGCTGGCTATTACTTGTGAATAGTGAGGCTGCAAGTGCGATAGTAGCGGCGGAAGTATAGCCCACCACATACGACACGCTGGCGCTACGCGCAAAGCTCAGAACGGGCACTTTACTGGACGTAAACCAAACGCCCCGCGCAATCCCTCTAGAAAATAATAGGCCAAACATAACGACAATGTATGCCCAAGCATACATTGTAGCGGTCCAATCGACACCGGCCGAAACTCGCGCTAGTCCATAAGGTAGTACTAGCCACGCAGCAGTTCCAAACCAACGCAGCGTCTCACGCCGGTAACGCAATGATGCTAATACGCCGTAGCTGAGCGCAAACAATATGGCCAAAAGAAAGGCAGAGGCATTTGCACTAGCTTGAACCGCCCCGGCAATAATAACGATCGTAGCAATTTCTGCCCAAACAGGCTGACGACGCAACTCGGCAATTCCAATTAAGCCAACTGTGATAGCCATGCTAACAATTACCGCCAAAAGCGGATCAACTATCGCTGCATAAAACAACAGGGCCGCAGCACCCACTAGGTATGTGCTACCGGCATACGCTTTCCAGTTACTAATTGCTGGCTGGCGCATAAGCATAGCCCCCCACAATGCAAACACCGACAAGCTACTAATGATAACTTGTGCACTAGACGATATATGTGGCGCTGTAATAACCCACTGACCGTAGACATACGGCAAACCAATCCAAACCAATGCGCCATATGTATAGGCGTCGCCCCGTTTTTGCATAAACC
>CAYXYX010000030.1:5958-8597 GCA_964469755.1 uncultured Candidatus Saccharibacteria bacterium
AAAAACCCAAACGACTGCAGACACGGCAACAGCGCTCAACATAGCCGCAAATAAATAGTTTTCACTGACAATGGAGGCCGTAATTGCCACGGCCGATGTAATCAATGTCACGCTGCCAAAATTACGCCATAGCTGACTTTGGTGACCATACATGAAAATCACAATTGCTTGAACGATTCCCAATACCGTTAACGTGACCGCCGTTTGCCGCCAGTTATTAGTTACGCCGTATGTTAGACAGGCCACGCCCATTAACGCCGAAACCTGACTAACTAAGGCATTCCCTACGCGCTGCCCATCGGCCGACTGCTTAAACTCTAATGCATAAAATACCGCCGCAAATAACAAGGATACGCCTAGCTGCGCACTACCATGTTGGCCAACCAACACCAATGAAACCAGCAGCGACACTGGTAAAAATAGCCGAGCACTAACTTGAGAACTTTCGCGTAACTCCGCCCACTTACCTGTTCGGCTTGATAGTAACCGAAGGCCAATACCAACAATCGCTATGCCCCAACCAAAATAATAAAGGGGTGCCTGCATAATACCTACGCCCGATTCAAATAACGATAAGAAAGTAAATATGAGTACATAGCTCATGAGCGTGTTATGAAAGATCTGCAAGGCGTGCACATAAAGCCCAAAGCAAAGTAATGAGGTCGCGAACCATACAAACTCACCACCATTATGCCCAAATACAAAGTTATACCACGCGGCGCCAACCAGAGGTGCCAGCACAATACCAATACCAGCAAAAGCTAGTCCGGCTTGTTTTAAGTGTGGCTTATTTCGGTACAGCCACACTCCGCCGCCATACATCCCGAGCATTACAAATAGTACAATAAAGGCCCGTAGCACGCCCGATGCTCCCCCTAGGGTCACAAAAAGCCCGGCAGACGCTACAAATAAAAAGGCGCCAAAATACAACAGCAAGGATGTGTTGTCGAGCTGCACTTCTGTACGCTTCGGATTAGGCGCTTCGGATAATGATGGTTGGCTATTAGATGCCTCAATGGACGCTTGAGCCACTGGTGCGATAAACGACGTCTCGTCACTTGGAGCTGTATTAAGGGAAGCAATCTGTTCATCGGTGACCGGCATATTCTGCTGCTGCAAATCGATGAGCATTTTAGCTATAAGCGTCTTTTCGCCGGCCGTTTTAGCTAACTGGTGGTAAGCAATTAAATAATCCACCCACTGCTTGTTGTTATCCACAATGCTAGCAGTATTTTGTGAACTTGGCTTATTATTACGAGTAAAAATTAGTACCAAGATAATGATGATGAGTATGGCCTGCCAGAACATTTTCGAAACCTCTTATGCTTAGACTATACCACGATACATAAGTGGTAGATACAACGATATTGGCTGTTAGGCAGCTCGATAAATATCTATGGGGATAACCTTAGCATCGGCCGACTCGCCAACCCGAACGGCTGGCTGCAGGTAAGCGTCGTGCATACCTTTAAATACACTTACTAATTCATCCAGTTCGACCGGGGAATCAGCTAATTCCTCAACAGTCGTCGGCTTTGTGTCGATTAATTTTCCAAAATAATCAATCTCATATTCCTTCCAGAAATCTAGCATACCATCATGCCCGGCGGGCTGGGCCTTCACTCTAATTGCAAAATTTGATTTTAACTCTTCATTGACGGCGACCTTACCAATAAATGTTGCCTCTATTTTACCCACGTCTTCGCGCTCATAAAGCGTAGTGCTTTCACCAGCAATAGCTTTCAGGAGCCTTTTTGGGACGGCGTTAGCTAGGCTTTGGAATATTGAGTCAATCTTCATGGCTGCACGCTGTTCGGCCGACAGGTTTGTTTCGTTTTCTGTGTTAGTTTCCATAACTTTTCTAACTATACTACTTTTAAACAGATCAGCAGTGATTTTAGTTACAGTTCGTCATGAAACTCTCTTAATGGAGTTCTGGGCAAACGACGCCAGCATGCATAGTGCTAACACTATTTTTTGTCGTCGACGACTTCGCCTTCGATTGGTTCATCTTTTTTATCGTCTTTAGCTTCAGAGTCATCGGACTTATCGGTTGATGTTTCGGAAGTGTTGTCTTCGTACATCTTGGCACCGATTGGCATCAATTTATCGTTGAGTTCTTTGGCGGCTGCTTCGAGCTCATCCTTAGTAGCGTCGGTGTTGGCGACAGTCTTTTTAGCCTCTTCGATGGCTTCGTTAAGGGTCTTCATGTCATCTTCACCGATCTTTTCTTTGTTGTCGGCGGCCATCTTTTCGGCTTGGTAAACGGCGCTATCAAGAAGGTTTCGGGCTTCAACTGCGTCCTTTTTGGCCTTATCTTCGTCGGCGTGGGCTTCGGCGTCTTTAGCCATCTTTTCGACTTCGGCTTTATCGAGGTTACCAGAACCGCTAATGGTAATGCTCTGCTCTTTGCCAGAACCCTTATCTTTAGCGGATACGTGCAGGATGCCGTTAGCATCAATATTGAAGGTGACTTCAATTTGTGGGACACCGCGAGGAGCTGATGGAATACCATCGAGTACAAAGCGACCAAGCGACTTGTTGCCATCAATCATATCGCGTTCACCTTGGGCAACGTGAATCTCTACCTGTGGTTGATTATCGGCAGCCGTACTAAATACTTCTGATTTGCTGGTTGG
>CAYXYX010000031.1:0-2204 GCA_964469755.1 uncultured Candidatus Saccharibacteria bacterium
AGTAACTGGATACACCCGCAGTATCTGCGTACCATTATCGATAAGTCGGAAGCTCAGCCTGAAGTCGATGGATTCCGCGGCTTTATTGACTGGGGTTACGATGCTTATAAGGCTCACCCAGAAATGTTAGCTTCTACGCGTTTCATGCAAATGCTCGAGGTCTACTTACGCGTTAGCCGCAAACAAATTGGTTCGTCGGGTGCTAACTTTGCATTCCGCCCAGGTATGTACATGGCAGTCGGCGGCTACCAATCCAACACAGAGTTAGGCGAGGACGTTATGCTGGGTCGAATGATTAAAAGCGTTCGTGCCGGGGCGACAACTCGTCGGCCGATTGCGTTCATGGGACGGAGTTCAGAGGTGAACACGTCGGCCCGGCGCGCACTCGAGAAGTTATTAAAAGATGGCGGCGCACCAGCGCAGCAGTGGGAGGACGGCTTTGGCGTAGATGATGAATTGCGCAGTAAAGAGTTCGATGTAACACCGTTTGATTACGAAGACCCGGCTGCTGTTCAGAGCATGATCACAGCTACTGAGCGCATGCTAAACAAAACCCTGGACATGTACCGTGCTTCATTCGAAACGGCTGATTTACCTAACTATCGTAGGGGTCGTCTAACTGCACTAAGTGGTGAATCCATTCGTCAGATTAACCGAATGTTTATGTTTATCGGTGTTAGCGTTGACTGGCAGGCTGATGGCAGCATTAAGGTTACGGACGCTGAAGCTATGATTGCTGGCCTAAAGACCTGGCACGCTAAGCACTAAACTATCGTTCTAGTTGATAGTTTGCTTCATTGATTAGGTCAATCAATGCTTCGGCCTTAGCATTCGGGTCGGCCATTTGCTCGGCTGCAGATAGGGCTTTAGCCAGTACAACTTCACTGTGCGAGGCACGGACAGCGGTCATGAATAGTTCAAACTTACGTTCTGGTGTCTGATCCAGCTGTTCTATCAATGGCACTAGTGAATCAAGTGCTCGTTGACGTATATCGGTCAGTCCGCTGCTTGCACTTTGTTGTACTGTGTTTTGTTCGTCCATGGCCACCCCTTTGATCGCTATAATTGTTATGTATTAGTATACAGCCGTAAATTTGCAGGACAAGACGTTAAATACATCATCTTATTGCATAATGACAAAGTTTATGCTATAATCTTAACATTATGCCATCACAGGAAACCATTCGAACGCCCGAACAACAAGATGCTGCCTATGCGAACTACATGTCTGAATACCAGGCTTCACTACAAGAATACAACAGTGATCACGAGGCAAGTCTAGTACAGGCAACAATTAATGCAAGCGGTATAAAACAAGAGCAGGGCGTACGTGCATTTTATTATGCGCATGCGGTAATTTCAGATAGCCTTAATGTATCTAAGGCGGCAACAGCTTACGTTGCAGCAGGTATAGAAGAATTCTATGGCGTGGCAACACCGCAAGACACCGAAACGCTCGATAAAGCTGCCGCATACTTCTATAATTATGAGTACAAAAAGGCCTACGAGTTAATTGATAGTAACGCTAGTAGCGCTACTGCTCGTAGAGCAATGCGTACAGCGATGGATCGTTTTACACTTGATGTTGCCGATAATACGCTTGCTGAAAGTCGCGAACGAATTATACAGAACGATACCCGTCGGGTTAGCGAAATTTACGATTTTATTCGCAACTATGCCTCAAGTACGGACGCCCAAAAATTGATGTTTTCAGTCGTAGATGAGCATGTGAATGCTGCTATAAGTGTTCGTGCGCTCGAGGTGGATGCAGTACCTACGTTCATTGGCAAGAATAGCTCATTTCTAGACAGTGTTGCTTCGAGTGAACGAAGTCGCCGTGCCCTTCGGGCGGGCTACGATGCTGTCGTACTTAGGAAGGTTGACAGTCAACTTGGGCAGCGGAGGTTTAGCGATGCCGAGCGTTATGCCAGTTTTGCCTCGGGTCCAGCAAGCAGCGAAGTATTAATTGAATACATCGGTGAAGAGAAAAAGGAGTATGTGGCCAGTAAAATTGCCATGCGTCGTTTGAATCAAACCCAGCCTAAGGAAATGAGTGCCGAATCGTCAACCGTGGATGTAGTTGAGACGGAGCCACAACTTAGCATTGAAGTTGGACGGGCAGAGAAAGCCCATAGAGGCGAAGACACTATCTTGCAAAATGACGAAAAGGGTCTGTACGGCGTATTTGATGGTATGGGTTCAAA